>JBDTTK010000171.1:0-7716 GCA_039930685.1 Bryobacteraceae bacterium
CGCCCCCGGCCGCGAACACCCCGGTCCTCCAAACCAACATCGATGCCAGCGCATGGGAGTTCCCGATACTCCTGAAATACAAAATGAAGGGAATCCCGTTGATCCGTCCGTACCTTGGTGCCGGCCTGTCGTTCAAGCGCATCACCGGCGCCTCCGACATCGTTGAACTAACGCACAAGACCAGCACAGGCGTCGTGCTCGAAGGCGGCATCGAGATCAAGGCCCTGCTCCTGCGTATTTCGCCCGAGATCCGCTACACCGGGTACACGGTGGCCTCGTTCGAATCGCCGAACGGACTGCTTAAGGCGAACAAAAACCAACTCGCCTTCCTCGTCGGCTTCAGCTTCTGACTAGTCAGACGCGCGAGGGGCCGGCAAGCACGGACCTCCAGGTCCGTGCTTCGTTCTTTTCACGCAGACCTCGACGTCCGTGCTTCGCGCCTTCGGTCGAACTACCCCAGCAGGTCCTTCAACCGCCCATGGCCCGACCGGCTTACCGGCAATTGCGTCCCATCCTTCAGGACCACCACCCGGCTGTCTTTCGTGTACGGCTCGATGCGCGCGATCCGCTCGAGGTTCACGATGTACGACCGGTGGATGCGCACGAACTTCTGCGGATCGAGCAGCGCTTCCACACTCGAAATCGTTTGTTGCTTCAGGAAGCTCCGCTTTTCGCTGTGCAGCGCGATGTAGTCGTCCTGCGCCTCAACGTAATCGAGCTTGTCGAGCGGAATGATGTGGACCTTCGAACCGTCCTTCACGACAATCCGCTGCGGCTGATTTTCGGGCGAGCGCGCGGCCACGGCGAGTTCCGGCGCCGGAACAGCGGCGGGCTGAGTAGCAGCCGACGTCTGCGTGATCCGGGACCGCGCGCGCGTCAACGCGGTTTGCAGCCGGTCGAGGCTAAACGGTTTCAGTAGGTAATCGACCGCGTGCGCGTCGAGCGCCTTCATCGCGTACTGATCGTACGCCGTCGTAAAGACGACCGCGATCGATGGATCGATCAGCTCCAGCACTTCGAACCCATCGAGCTTTGGCATCTGCACGTCGAGGAAAACCAGGTCCGGCTTCAATTCGCCGATGACCTTCACGGCCTCGAAGCCGTTCGCGCATTCGCCGACAACCTCGACATCGGGCGCGCTGCGAAGAAACTCCCGCAGCAGCCCGCGCGCAAGATCCTCGTCATCCACCACGACCGCGCGGACGCCCTGCGCCGCTGGCGTCTGCCCCGACGGCGACGGCGTCTCGCGCGAAAGACCTCGAAGATCGATGACAATCTCGCGCGCGGATTGATAGCGAATCTCGCGATCCTTCTCCAGGCATTTGCGGATGACGCGCTCCAGCGCTTCCGGAACTTCGTAGTTCAGCCGCCCGATAGCCTCCGGCTGCGACTGAAGCAGCTTCGCCAGAACCTCCTGCGAGTTCTCGCCCGGAAACGCCATGCGCCCCGTCGCCATGTAATACAGCAGCGCGCCAAGGCTGAACAGATCGCTGCGCGTGTCGACCGCGCGTCCCATTGCCTGCTCGGGGCTCATATACTGCGCCGTGCCCAGCATCGTTCCCGCGCTCGTCAGCAGGCGCGTGTCGGCACTCGAATCGAGACGCTCCTCCGGTTTCGGCGGAAGCACTTTCGCGAGGCCGAAGTCGAGAACCTTCGCGTGGCCGCGCGACGTGATCATGACATTCGATGGCTTGATGTCGCGGTGAATGATTCCCTTGGAGTGCGCGTCGTCAAGCGCGTCGGCAATCTGCGCGCCCAGCGCAAGCACGTCGGCTACCGCCAGCGGATGGTCCTTCACCCGTTGCTGAAGGGATTCGCCTTCGACGTACTCCATCACCAGGAAAAAGACGCCGTCCTCCTCACCGATCTCATACAGGTGCGCGATATTCGGATGGCTGAGCGCCGACGCTGCGCGGGCTTCGCGCGAGAACCGTTCGCGCGCAGTGGCGTCCTGCGCGACTTTCGGAAGCAGAACCTTCAGCGCGACCTTGCGCTCCAGGCGGATGTCCTCCGCGAGCCAGACCGCGCCCATCCCGCCCGAGCCGAGTTGCTCAAGGACACGGTAATGGCTGATCTGCGTTCCGGTTTGCATGGGCTACGCTTTGACTCGCTTGCCTTCGGCTCTACTAGCTTCCACAATCTGCGAGGGTAGGAGCAACTCCACGCGAAACCGATTGTTCTGAGAACGCGACTCGATGCTGGCATCTTTCCCATAGCGGGCCTCCAGCCGGTCGCGGACATTGCGCAATCCCAGCCCGCTGCGGCGCGGCACCGGCGCTTCGGGATCGAAGTCATTTTCGATGACAATGCGCAGCAGGTCGTTCCCGGCGCGCGCCTGCAGGCGGATGACGCCTCCGTCGATCATCGTGGCGATTCCGTGCTTCACTGCATTCTCAACCAGAGGTTGCAACACCAGCGGCGGTACATGGCAGCCCTCGCATTCGGGCGCGACATCATATTCCACCGCCAGCCGCCGTCCGAACCGGACCTGCTCGACTTCAAGGTACGTCCGCGCCAGCGCAAGCTCGTCGTTCCAGGGAATCGATTCTTTCGTGCCCAGCCCCAGCGTCGAACGAAGGAAGTCCGAAAGCCTCAAGCACATATCGCGTGCGCGCGAAGGGTCGACGGTGGTGAGCGCTGAGATGGAATTCAGACTATTGAATAGGAAGTGCGGATTGATTTGCGCCTTCAGTGCGCGCAATTCAGCTTCGCGCGCGAACAACGCCGCCTGCCGCGAATCCTCCACGGCGATCCACGCGTAGTGGGCAATCACCGCGATCGTGTACAGCAGCACGCCGACGCCGAATAGCAGCGGCGCCTGCGCGCGGACCCGGCTTTGGAACGACGCTCCGTTCAGCGGCGGCGTGATCTCTGAGAGGGCGTAGGCGAACCCGATGGCGATCAGGATCCAGAGCGAGGCTGCGATCACCGCGACCCCGCCGTGATGTCCGACCAGGCGCGCCGGTTGCGCTGTATTCAAGGGCAGCGAGCGGCAGAGGTACCAGGGCGTCAGGCACACGAACGCGTAAAAAATGCAGAGCGGCAGCGAAAGCCCGATTGCCTCCATCCAGCGCAGGGATCCCAGGGTCGCAAGCAGAAACACGATCAGCGCCAGCGGCATGATCCAGGCGAGCAGGTAAAACGAAAGCCGGACGCGCTGTTCAAGAAGCGGGTGCATGGAGCCCGCCTAATTACGCACTGCCACGCCGCCAAAAATCGCGTGTCCCGTGATGATCAGGCGCGGCGACGTCTTGCCTTCCTCCACGCGCGGCGGAACCGTCTTGTCGTCGTAACCGCCAAACACCGCAAGCCCTCGCATTTCGACCGCCCACGATTCCGGCACGCGGAGTTCCACGCCGCCAAACATGGCTTGGACATCAATGTTCACCTGCGGTTTCGTCATCGCCGTATCGCGCATGTCGATGTCGATGCCGCCGAACATGGCGAACAGTTCGCCGCCTTCGAAGTTTTTCGAGTACACGCGCCGCTTTGTACCGGTAAAGACGGCCCATTCGCTGAGCGTGTTTCCTTCGAGCGAATTCCTGCAGTTTTCATCGAGCTTGTACCGCGAGCGCTCCAGCGTGCGCACCAGCATCATCAAACCGATGCCAATCAGGATCAACGGCGCGATCAGGCGGGCATCGACGTGAAAGCCGAGCAGGTTCAGATTCCGCAGCAGGAACAGGCTTCCGAACAAGATGAAGAGTCCGCCCCAGATGTACCCGCTGGGTCGGCGCGAGGACAGAATCCGGCCGACGCCCATCGCGATAAAGATCAGCGGCCAATAGCGCCAGATGTCCCGGAATTCAACGATGCCAAGGTTGTCAAGGAGAAGCAGGACGCCGAGCAGGGTTAGCAGCGCGCCGGCGAATAGTCCGCTGCCGCCGCGGGGCCGAGGCCGCCGCGTACGGTCAATGACTCGCTCCTCGAACCGATCGAAGCGTTGGTCAAGTCGTTCCCGCTTCTCCTGGAGGCGCTCCCTGGCCCGTTCTTCCCGCTCGCGCTGTCTTTCGTCTACTTCTCCGGGTTCCACGGTCTGTTCTCCCACTGCGATAGTAGCAGCGCTCCGCCCGGATCGCGCCGAAGGATCGGCCAATGACGGGTGTGGGCCGGTAAAGCGCGGATTAGCGGGGATTTACGCGCCTTTAGGGATCCGGTACGCCCGATGCCGGGCTCACGCTTTACTTGAACAAAGCCTTTGGAATCAGCCCGTGGACCCCCTTCGTGCCATCCACCAGTTGAGTGATATGGAAATCCACCGCCACGCTTGACAGCATATAGGCGTCTTCGCGACTTAATCCCTTCTCTGTGACCAGAAAGTCGATGGTTTCGCGCACGGCTAGTTTGGTGGCCTCTGTCAGATCCTCGTGGAGGCCCATCGTAATGAAATGAGTCGGCGTTTCGCCGCGAGGCCACCGAAGGTGCTTTCCTTTATGAACGACGAACTGAAATCGGCCGGTCAGCGAGGTTTCCATCGCCGTGATGTCGACTTCGCCGTCGCCTTGGCCGGCGTGTCCATCGCCGACTTCGAAGAGCCCGCCCGGCGCATGGACCGGGATAAACAACTTTGTTCCGGCAATCAGATCCTTATTATCGAGATTCCCCGCGTGAACCCATGGGGGCGCGCTGTTGATGCGCCCCGAAACCTCGGGCGGCGCAAGCCCCATGCTGCCGAAGAAGGGTTTCAGCGGAATCTGGATGCGATCGGAGAATTTGCCGATCAACCGCTCGCGGTCGAGTGGAATGATTTTTGTGTGGGCCGCGGTGAAATCATCGGGCAGAAACCCGGATCCAGGGCGGAAGCTGTTGTAAGCGTATGGGACATCGAGCTTGATGTCGACGATACGGACTTCCAGCGTGTCGCCCGGCTCGGCGCCTTCGACGTAGACTGGCCCGGTGAGAATGTGCCCGCCCGGTCCTTTATCTGTGACTTGTTCATAGATCGCGCGCAACTCAGGCTGGATCTGGGCGGCCGGCAGTCCGGCGGCTTCGAGGCGGCTGGGCGATCCGGAAACGGTTTGGATCGTGACGAAGTCTCCGGACTGGATTCGCAGGACCGGTTTGGCGGTCGCGGAGTAGTAGCCCCAGGCGATATTCTTCGGCTCGGCTTTGAGGGAATGGTCGGCAGCGGACAAGGCGGCGTTAGCTAAGAGCAGTGTGAGCAGAAAACGCATTGCTCATGGTGACATAATCGAGTCCTGGAGTTCGCAGCCAAGATGTCTGCGCGACTTGCGGGCGCGGTAGGGTTTGAGTAGAGTTTAACCGGGAGGATCAAGACAAATGACATATTGCCCGACTTGCGGCGCTGAGGTGCAAGGCAACTTCTGCGCGAAGTGCGGTACGACCATCGGGGCTCCGCCTCAGCAGCAACAGTATCAGGGCGCGCCGCCGCCGTATCAGCAGCAGCCGCAAGGATATCCGCCCCAACAGCAGGGTGGTTATCAGCAGCAGCCGCAGCAGGGATATCCACCCCAACAGCAGTACCAACAACAGCCGCAACAGGGGTACCAGCAACCGCAGCAGGGTTACGATCAGCAACAGGGTGGATACCAACAGCAACAGGGGTATCCGCAGCAGGGCTATCAACAGCAGGCATCCACCGGCGGTATGGAAGAGAACGTCGCTTCCGCGCTTTGCTACCTGTTCGGACTGGTCACCGGTATCCTCTTTCTGGTCCTTGAACCGCATAACAAGAACCGCACCGTGCGCTTCCACGCGTTCCAGTCGATCTTCTGGCACGTGTCAATCATCGCGATCTACATCGTGTTCACCATCCTCACCGCGGTTCTGATTCGCATTCCGGTCGCCGGAGCGCTGATCAGCCTCGTTCTGTCGCTGGCCATCGGGCTCGGCGTCCTGCTGTCGTGGATCATGCTGATGTACAAGGCATACAACCGCGAAATGTTCGTCATTCCGGTCATCGGACCGATGGCGCAGAAACAAGCCAATAGCTAGGCGCCTATCATCGGCTACCCAATTGGAGCGCGACCGCAAGGCCGCGCTCCCCGGTAGCACGGACCTCCAGGTCCGTGATCAGATCCTCTCGCCCAAACAACACCCATCGCCTCCCCCTCGCGAACGGCTTCCGAATTGCAACAATCGTAGCTGGATGTCCCCTTTCCCGCGTCTAACGCCTGTGCGATGGATTCTCATACCCGCGCTGTTCGCCAGCGCCCTTTCTGCTCAGGCTCCCAAAATCGGCGCCATCGACTTCTATGGCCTTCGCAAAGTGCCCGAAGCCAAGATCCGGCAGGCGCTCGACTTGAAGGCCGGCGACGACCTTCCCAAGTCCAAGGGTGACGTCGAGGACCGCATCGATCAAGTCCCAGGTGTTGTCGAAACGCAGCTTTCGGCGGTCTGCTGCGAGGACGGCAAAGCGACGCTGTACGTCGGCATCTCGGAGCGTGACGCTCCTCACTTTGAGATCCGCGAAGATCCCACCGGAGACGTCCGGCTGCCGAACGAGGTCCTTGACGCTTACCGCCAGTTTCTCGTCACTGTGAACGAAGCCGCGCAGAAGGGCATGGCCGAGGACAATATCGCGCAAGGCCATTCCCTAATGTCCTACGGACCGGCGCGCGTCTGGCAGAATCTGTTCCTCGAGTTCGCCAAACAGTATTCGAAGCAACTGCACGCTGTCCTGCGCGATTCGTCCGACGAGGAGCACCGTGCGGCGGCCGCCTGCGTGCTCGCCTACTATCCGCGCAAGTTTGACGTCGTCGATGACCTGCAATATGCCATGAAGGACCCGGACCCCGCGGTCCGGAACAACGCCATGCGGGCGCTAACCGCGATCGCGGCGCTGCATCAGCGCGATCCGGAACTGGCACCGAAGATTTCCCCTACCTGGTTCATCGAGATGCTGAACTCGGTGGTCTGGACAGATCGCAATAAGGCGTCTCTGGCGTTGCTTGACCTCACCGATTCGCGCGACGAGAATACGCTGTCGTATCTGCGGGAGCGGTCGCTTCCGTCGCTGGTCGAGATGGCGCGCTGGAAGTCGCTGGGACACGCCTTCGCGCCCTTCGTGCTGCTCGGCCGCGCCGCCGGCATTCCCGAAAAGGAAATCCGGGACGCCTGGACCGCGGGTGAGCGCGAAAAGATGATCGCCGATATCACGGCTGAAAAAAAGAAGCGCAAATAGGCTTCGGCATCCGCCTTGACCAACGGGGAGCGCCCGAATACACTGAGGGCATCTCGATGAAAACCCTGTCCGATCCCGCGCGTCGTGCAGAATGCTGCCGGCGGATTGCGCTGCTTGCTCCCGAAGCCAAAGGCCGGTGGGGCAAGATGTCGGTCCACCAGATGGTTTGCCATCTGAACGACTCGTTCCGGGTCTGCGTTGGGGAACAGAAGGCGAGCCCGGCATCCAATCTGTTTAGCAGAAACGTCATGAAGTTCATGGCGCTGCGGGTTCCCCTTCCCTGGCCGCATGGAATTCCGACGCGTCCCGAACTCGATCAAGTGGCGGGCGGCGGAACTCCGCCCGCGGAATGGGTACGGGACTGCGCCGAATTGCAGGCGTGGATCGAACGCTTCGGAACCACCACCGCGTATGCAGCACATCCGACCTTTGGCGAAATGGGCCTGCGGGACTGGCGCGTGTGGGGCTACCTGCACGTAGACCATCATCTGCGCCAGTTCGGCGTCTAACTGGCGACGCCTGGAAGCGACGAGATCCCCGCAAGGCTGCCAGGGTATCGTTGATCGCCGCCT
>JBDTTK010000172.1:0-7687 GCA_039930685.1 Bryobacteraceae bacterium
TCAGATTCTCGAACGGGAGCAACGCCACTGTCACTTGGCCGCTCGACGCCTGTTGGCCCAGGAACGAAGTTCGCGAGAGATACAACACCGGCACAAGAACGAGGCCGGCGGCCAGAGCAACCATGGTTCTTACTTTCAGTTTCGACGTGCCCTGCGGAATGGAAGCTTCGCTCGCGTTCTCGTCCATTGACGCCGACGCTGCGATTGGCGTCAATGCATGTTCCGGATCCTCCGGCAGCGCCGCCGCCGGACTCTTTGATTCTGGCATCGCGATCCCGGCACCCAGGGCCGGCGAATCCTCTTTCGCAGCCTGCGTCGTTACCTCGGCGCAGAAGCGATATCCTTTGCCGCTGACCGTCTGAACGAACGCCGGATTGGCCGTGCTGTCTCTCAGCGCCAGGCGGACTTTGCGAACCGCCGTATTGACGCTGTTCTCGCCGTCGACGAAGGTCTCCTTCCCCCACAGCCGGTCGACGATCTCCTCGCGGCTAACCAGATCGCCGCGGTGCCGGACCAGCAGGATCAGCAGGTCCATCGGAATGCGCTCGATTTTGACCGGGCGGCCGAGGCGTCGAAGTTCATAAGCCTTCGAGTCCAGCTCGAAGTCTCCAAACCGCCAATTTGTGGCTGTAGGTTCGGGCATGACCGCTAACGAAGTGTACTGCATGCGCGTTGGCTGGAGGTAACTGACCTATTTGCTATAGCTTGCACCTTCAGAAAAAGTACAGAACGACTTCATTCGCGCTCCATTGTAAGCGGGGTGCCGAACGGCCAACATGCGTCCCAGGCGAGTGTTCGAGATTCGCCAAATTTTCTTACTGGAGACAAGAAATGATCAAGATGATTCTGCTGATTGCCGTATGCGCGGCGAGCTTGGCCGCTGCCGACGGAGAGCGAAAGTGCACCACCGGTTCGCTCCGTGGGGACTATGCTTTTGTCGTAAACGGAACAAGGCCGTCGGGCCCGCCGCCGGCTGAGATCGAACAGTTCGTCGGCCTGACGAGGCGAACCTTCGACGGGTACGGCGGTGCTACTCAAACCGACTACACTCGCGGCACCATCAGCGGGGGGTCGACCCGGTCCGGGACGGCTACCTATTCGATCAATGAAGACTGCACGGGAACGATGACCGTGATCAACAATGGCGCTCCCCCGCTCGAGGCCCGCATCGTGATCGTCGACGGTGGAAAAGAGGTATGGCTGATGATCACGTCGCCCTCGAACATCTTCGTTACAGCGATCGGGAAAAGAATCTGAGCGCTTTCTCTCCGGGAGTTCGCAGGCGGCCAAGTCCGGCTGCGAACTCCGGCGGCTAGTATCCACTGCGGCGGAACGTGGGGTGGAAACTATGCCAAAGATTGAGCCTTTCGGAGAAAGATTTGGGTTGAGGAGGAACGCTGGGTCGGTCGACTTTAAGAACTCACCTCGAAGAACTCACCTTGCAGCTCCTTGATGCCGGTTTCCCCTTGATGCCGGTTTCCGCCGTAGACACGATTTCCGCCCCAACGGGAGCCGCCGTTTGTCTCCTTAGCCTCGTCACCACGCAGGATTGCGAAGCGAATCACCCCAGACGCGCCAGAATCTCCTCGGCACTCACCCGACCCCATGTCTCGTTCACCTGCACGCTAAACCTGCCATCCTTCGGTATGCCCAGCACGAGGCCCGCCGCATGCGCTCTCTTTCTCAAAGCGTCAGCGTCGACGCCCTTGGCGTGCAGCTCAAAGATGTTCGTGCCATTCGCGACCCGGGTCACCTCGAAGCGCGCGTCCGCCTTGAGGGCGGAGATAACCCGCTCCGAAGTGGTCACGGCGCGCGTGTAGCGTTCCGGGAAGCCTTCAAAGTAGTGCAGTGCAACCGCCGCGAAAGGCCATACTGCATTGAGGCCGTTTCCGAACATCCGCCGCGGATGAAAGAGATTGTCGAGCAGCTTTTTCGGACCCGCCAGCACCGCGCCGCTCGCGGCGTTGAAATACTTGTACATCGAAACGTACACGGTGTCGAACAAGCCGGCGTACTCGCGAACCGGGATGCCGCTATATCCCGACGCGAGATACAGCCTCGCACCGTCGAGATGGAGCCCGATCCCTCGCTCGCGCGCCCAGTGCGAAACGCGCTTCATCTCCGCGAAATCGAAGACCTCGCCTCGCTTGCGCCGCACCGGACTCTCGATCTGGATTGCGCCGATCGGCACCGCCACTCGGCCGGACGCGCCGCGCCCCGCCGCGCTGTCCAGGTCTTCGACCGTGAAGGTCGCTTTGCCCGGCGCAAGCGGCACCATGTTCAGGCCGCTCAGGATCTGGCAGCAATCTCCGCAATCGTTGTACAGATGCGACTCCTGCTGCACCAGCAACCGCCGTCTGTCTCCCGCAAGCAGCCGGACCGCCAGGTGATTCGCCAGAGTCCCCGTCGAGAGCCAGACAGCCGTCTCTTTTCCCAAGGCGGCGGCCACTGTCTGTTCGAGCTTCGCGACCACTCCGCCAAGCGAGTAAGAGTCCGGCTCGATGCTCCCGGAAATCTTGTGCAACAGCGCCGCATACTCCGCCGGCGTGTGCGCAATGCCATCGCCGGTCGCCTGCACCTGCGGTGGTGGAGTCGCCGCCGAAGCGGAGGTCGCCGCGGCCGCAAGCACCGGGGCCGAGAAAAACGTGCGCCGATTCATATTGCGCGAGCGTACCACTTGCGGCCGCCGCGCTGGGTGGCTCCTTATGCGAAGGCGGTCTAGACCAAGTCCTACGAGGACCCGAGTCAGTCAGTGCCAGGAAAAAGGGGGACGGGCAAACGGCGGGGAACTGGGCCTACGAAGCCTAGTCAATCTGTCTGCGAGGGAGGGGTGTCGTTGGCGCAATTTTGCCCACGTTGTACTCTATCTGGCATGTCTTCTCCTCTTGGTCGCCGCGGCTTCCTTGCTCTGGCGTCGGCGAACCTCGTCACCGCCCGGGCCGACGCGGACGACGCGATGAGGAAACCGATCGTGTCTGAAGAGGCCTGCCCGCTGGAGACCTTGACCCCGGTTGCGCCGGATGGCTTCAAGGGGTTTGCGGTGTTACGAAAACCTCCGGGCGCGGGACCTTTCCCGGCGATTCTGTGGATCCATGGCGGACTGACCACCTTGCCCCGGACGGCGTTGCAGGACCTCGCTCGAAGCGGAACCAATCCGTCGCGCTTCCTGGCGGCCGGATATGTGGTGATCGTTCCGACGTATCGCAGCCGCGACGAAGATCCGCAGTCCAAGGTTTCGCTGGAGGATTGCCTGGCGGTGGTGGAACACGCGCGCAACCTCCCCTATGTCGATGCCAAGAGCATTTTGGTGTTCGGATGCAGCGGCGGCGGCGACCTGGCGCTCGAAATCGCGGCGGCAACCAACGTGTGCGGAATTATTCCGGAAGAGCCGGCGAGCGTCCTCATGTCTGGGGTGCTGAATACCGGCATTCCCAAACAGGGGGCGCGGTACAGTCCGCGGGACGCCCTGCCGATTTTGGAGGAGCCCAGGAAATACTATACGGCGGTCTATCAGAAGGTGCTGCGCGCGAAGATCGCTCGCATCCAGTGCCCGATTCTGATCCTTCAGGGTGACGAGGACCGGCAGGCAAACCCGGTGAACCGGTACAACGCACAAGTGCTGATTCCGGAACTACGGGCGGCGGGCAAGACGCTCGAAGTGATTACATATCCACGAGAGCAACATTGCTTCTGCTACACGGGGCGGGGACCGCGTCCGGCGGCGATCTGGAAGGCGTTTCGCGACATGGACGCGTTTTGCCGCCGTCACATCGCGACGCAGCCGAGGGCGATTGAGGCTGCTTTGGTGAAATAAGCGAAAAGATGCACCGCCTCGGAATCAAATTCGCCGTAGTGCTAGCGGGTGTGATGTGCGCCTTGGCTCAGACCGGTAACTCCGACGAGGTACCTCGGTTTGAAGATTATCCCGCCAAGGTGATCTACAAGGGACCACTGGCTCAACCCGTCCTCGCAACCAGGGAACAACGGCTTTTTCGCACACGCATTCGGAACGGCGTAAGCGCCGGCGAGGGTGTCTCGCGCCCCGGCGCGCAAATGGAGCATCCAGGGCCCAATTTTGCCGGCCGCTACATCATCGTCAATATCGGATGCGGCTCACCGTGCGTCCTGATGCCGATCGTCGACGCACAGACCGGAAGGATCCACAATCCTCCAGGGGCGAACAGCTTGATGCTTCCTTCGTACGGCGGGGAGCCGTGGCTTCCGTGTGTCGAATTCCGAGTCGATAGCAACTTGATGATTATGCGGCCGTCGCAGGGCATGGCCGAATCGCCGATTTATGATCGCTACTTTCTTTGGCAAGCGGATCGATGGAAGCTGCTTCGACAAATTCTACGGAAACCGGAGTCGCCGCAGGATCCGGCCAAATGCCGGTAGACGTTCACTTCCGGTAGGGCAGAAGTGAGACGGCACCCAGGCAACCCTGCGGGCTGGCTTTGACCCCGCCCCTGTTTCGCCGCGGACTTTCAGTGAGCAAGGCGAGGGCCAGGGGTTACAGCCCACGAAACCTCAGAGTCTATCAGGCGGCGTGATCGATGGCTTGGAGTTCCGCTCTATTTTGCTTCAGGCGGAGCTTTTTCCACCACATGTAATATCCGGTGATTGCCTGCAGCACTAGAAAGAAGCTGGAGAGCGAAAAGAGAATCTTCGTGGTCACGCCGAGAATATCACCGGTGTGCGTGGCCCGCAGGAAGATCCGGAAGCGCGTGCCTGCGGGTGCCGTATGGGAATCCTGTGAATTGACGGCTTTCCCGCTGTACTGATCGACGTTGACCCAACTCCGACCTCCGGGCGTAAGGTCTTCGGGGTGCCGCAGCGAGACCAGGTACGATCCTTTGGCATTAGGCGGCACGTTAATGCTGAGGACCTTGGTTCCGGGAATGGTTGCCGTCGCGACTTTTAGCGCCTCATCGGGCGAAATCTTCTTAGCGCCAGCCTGGATTACGGAAGGGGCCGACTTTCCCACCTTCACCTCGCCGGCGGATTTCAGCATGTAGGCTTCGATCTCGTCGTTATAGTGAATGAGGGCGCCGGTAATACCCAGGAGCAGCAGGAACACCGCCGAGTAAATTCCGGTGGTGTTGTGAATGTCGAAGTGCACGCGGCGGGCACTGGCCTTCCACTTCACGGTCCAGCGCTTGTAGGGCCACCAAAGATAGACTCCGGAAGCAACGAGAAAGAGAAGCACGCAGTTCACGATCAGGACGACATCCTGGCCCGCGGCGCCGAGCAGCAGGCGGATGTGAATCTGGTGAATCGTGTTCAACACGGAAAGCTGCGATCGGGCGCCCAGGATCTCGGCGGTGTACGGATTGATGTAGACGGTGTTGCGGTCCTTGATGGCGAACGATGCCGACTCCTTATTACTCTGCGGCATCCGAAGCGCATTGATCCGCTGTCCCGGGTAGGCTTTCGAAGCGGCAGCCAGGAGGTCCGCGACAGGTAGTACCTGCGCCGTTGGTTCAACGGAAAACAGCGCGGGATTCAGCGCCTGGTCGAGCTCCTGTTCGAAGGCCATGATGCTGCCGGTCACGCCGATAATCACGACGAACAGTCCGACGATCAGCGCCAGGTAGAGATGAAGATTAAGAAGAACTTTCCGCATGTTTTGAAACTCCCGTAAAGAAACGGTTCGCGAGGACATCCTCGAACGAGCCGTCCGAATGCCGCCGCGAGTCCCCTTGTAGAGGGGCTCGCGTCCGATGGTTCCTTCTAGCCAGCCACCGGCTCAATCCGACGAGGTTTGCGCTAGCTGAGCTGTGGCCGGCAGATCGGATTAAGAAACAGTACCGGCATTCGAAACGAGAGTCAAATCGATATCTGTGATCGAAACTGATCGGCCAAACTGATGCGCGCCCGGGCGTCGGACGGACAGACGCGCCAGAGCCTTAGGTGGCTTCCTTGGCTCGTCCGGTTCTGACGAACGCCTGGATCTTGGTGATGTCGTCGAGGATGTGCATGCGGACGCGCTTGGCTCCGCCGTAGTTCAGGTGCTTCTGCGCGCTGTAGAAGATTTCGATCCAGGTCATCAGGCTATGCGTCCGCTCGTGCATATAGCCATTCGGCGACAGCTTGTCGATTTCTTCGATGGACGGCCGGGCCTCGCCGATCGCGCGCTGGTTCGCTTCGCCGCCTCGATATTCATCGAGGATGCCCTTGATGGATTCGGCGCACTCAATCATCCGGACTTCTGCGGGAGTCATTTCGTCTGTCATCGCGGCGGGGCCTCGCCTCATCATCATAAGACCTGCGCGGGTATTTGCAAACTCCGATGCGATTTTTCCTTCGGTCAGTAGCGCTGGCCTGCTCTCGTCGGGCTCCTGAGGGTTTGGGATTGGATGACAGGAGCCGACCGGCTCGCTCGAACTATTCCTTCGCCGCGGATCGCGACTGGAGCCGCGCGAGGGTGTGTTCCATCTCCTGGCGTTGGACAGAAACCGGTTTGCCGGGCGCGGAAGGCGGTAGGAGGGCCAGTGCCCGCTTGGCGGCCTCGGTTGCGGCGGCGAGGTCGCCCAACTGTTCCCGGGCGAGGGAAAGTCCCTGCCAGCCGTCGGGGTCCTCACCCTTGGTGCGAGTAATGGCTTGCTGGCAAAAGGCGCTGGCGGCGGACGGATTGCGCAGCGAAGTCACGCTTGTCTCGGTCAGCCAGCGGCAGGCTCCGAAGAGGTGGGAGAGCGAGGCGCCGGAGGCGGCGGCGAGTCCGGTAAGAATTTGGATGCCTTCAGCCGCGGCACTACGGGCTTCGGTGGGCTTGCCGGATTCCTGCAACAGGTTTCCGACGCGCGCGAGGAGTTCACCGCGCAGGTAGCGATATACCTTGTTGGCGGGGTCCTTGGCGCTGAGTTGTTTGTGGATCGCGGCGGCGGCGAGGAAATCCGCGATGGCCTCTTTCCGGTCGTGATTGTAGCCGTGGACGATTCCGCGGCCGCGATAGGCGGAACTGAGCTGGTACTGCGCAGTGGTGTTTCTGGGGTCCATCTCGGCCCAGTTTTCCAAGACCTTCGCCGCCAGCGTCATGTTGGAGATGGCAGCCCGATACAAGTGTGCCTGTCCCTGCGCCCAGCCCAGATTCAGGAGGATGTTGGCGCGAAGACGCCGGACTTCCAGAGTCTCCGCCGAGGTGACGGGGAGCTGCGCGAGCCATTTCACCGCGGCCTCGTGATGTTGAATGGCGCGATCCGGCTCGCTCGAACCAAACACGATCGCGCGGCCGTATTCGATCTGTGCGAGATGAAGGATGAGATCCGGGTCCGCGGGGTGGGCGCGCAAGGCCGTCCGCAAGACGGTCTCGGCTTCGCGGTAATGCTCTTTGACTTCATCGGAGCGATTGATCTCGGTGACACCGCCTCCGGCACTGACCCGCTTTCCGAGAAGCTGCAATCCGGCGGCGAGGGCCAGCGTCGTCTTGACGTCGCCCGCATCCTCGCGAGCGAGGCGGCGGAGGTCGGCGACGGCACGCGTGAGGGTTTCTAGGCCCTCGCCGGACTTGCCGCCGAAATCGCGGGTGCCCGCGCGTTGTACGCGGATCTGCGCGTGAAGGCGCCGGGCGAGCCTGCTCTCAGGATCCGCGGCCAGCACGGGTTCGAGCGAGCGCAAGGCTTTGTCGTACATCTCGAGAGCTCGTTTGCGGTCGCCGAGGCTTGCCTGGTTGGGATTGCCGAGGGCGTCC
>JBDTTK010000173.1:0-7669 GCA_039930685.1 Bryobacteraceae bacterium
GAGGCGCGACTTGAGCCGGAGCCGTCGCTGAAGGTACGCGTCCGCGCGGATTCGCTCGAAGTCACCGACGACATGCCGACCAAAGACAAACGCGAAATCGAAAAGACGATGCACGCCGAAGTCATCCAGAGCGACAAGTTTCCGGAGATTGTCTATGAGAGCACCGGTGCGACGTCAACTTCTCTCAGCGACGCGCGTTGGCAAATCAATCTGACTGGAAATCTCACGCTCCGAGGTGTCACGCGCGGCCAGAAAATCGCCTTGCAGGTAACGCGCCTGGGCGACATGCTGCGCGCCAACGGCGAATTCTCCATCCTCCAAACCGATTACGGGATCAAGCCCGTGAGCGTCGCCGGCGGTACATTGAAATTGAAAGACGAGCTCAAATTCACGTTTGACATCGTCGCGCGCAAGCAGCAGGCGGAGGAATAACCCATGTGTCTCGCGATCCCCGGAAAGATCCTCGAAGCCGCCGGCGACGACGAGCGACACCTGGCTGTCGTCGACGTAATGGGCGTGCGCCGCAAAGTGGACCTTGCGCTGCTCTCCGACGACCGGCCCGTCGCCGGCGACTGGGTTCTGATTCATGTCGGCTTCGCCATGAGCAAGATCAGCGAGGAGCAGGCGCTCGACACTCTGCGCATTCTCGAATCACTCGGCGAAAGCGACGCCGCCCTCGAAGAGGCGCACGGCTACGGACTAGGGGAGGCGCCATCATGAGCATGCGATTTGTCGATGAGTTCCGGCAGCCCGAGCTGATCTCGCGGACCTCCGATGAGATTCGCCGCCTGGCGGATCCGTCGCGGCAGTACCGCTTCATGGAAGTCTGCGGCGGACACACGCATTCCATCTATCGTTTCGGCCTGAAAGATTTGCTGCCGCCGAACATCGACCTAGTCCACGGCCCGGGCTGCCCGGTCTGCGTGCTGCCCATGGGCCGCATCGACGACGGGCTCTCCATCGGCGAACAGCCCGCGACCGCGTTCACTGCGTTCGGCGACATGATGCGAGTCCCCGGAACGCGCGGCACGCCCCTCGAATTCAAGGCCCGCGGCATGGACGTCCGCATCGTATATTCACCCGCCGACGCCCTACGCCTCGCGCAGAGAGATCCGTCGAAGCACGTCATGTTCTTCGCCATCGGCTTCGAAACCACCGCGCCATCGACCGCCATCACGCTGATGCGCGCCAGGGAACTCGGCCTCAAGAATTTCTCCGTCTTCTGCAACCACGTCACGATCATCCCCGCCATCCGCGCCATCCTGGATTCGCCGGACATGCGCATCGACGGCTTCATCGGACCGGGCCATGTCTCGACCGTCATCGGATGCCGCCCGTATGAATGGATCGCGAAGAACGAAAAGAAGCCGATCGTCGTCGCCGGCTTCGAACCGCTCGATATCCTCCAATCCATTTACATGCTGCTGCTTCAGATGCGGGATGGCGAATGCAAGGTCGAGAACCAGTACAAGCGCGTCGTTCCGTGGGAAGGCAACCGCGCGGCATTGAAGGCGATGGCCGAGGTTTTTGAACTGCGGCCTTACTTTGAATGGCGCGGACTCGGCTTCATCTCGCAATCCGCGCTCCAGATCCGCGAGGAGTGGGCGCAGTGGGATGCGGAGCGCGTCTTCTCTGTCCCCGGCGTCCGCGTCACCGATCCGAAAGCAGCGCAGTGCGGCGAGGTTCTGAAGGGCGTCTTGAAGCCCGCGCAATGCAAGTTGTTTGGCAAGGAGTGCACGCCGGAAAGTCCGGTGGGTGCCCTCATGGTGTCGAACGAGGGATCCTGCGCTGCCTATTATCACTACGAGCATCGGAAGTCGGCGGAGTTAACGCAGCTCTCGCTGGCTTGATCCTATGACTACCGCCCCTCCGAAAATCCGCTTCCGCGACACGCAGATCGAGATGGCGCACGGCGCGGGCGGAAAAGCCAGCCGCCGCCTGGTCGAAACGCTGATCGCTCCGCTGCTCATGGCGGATGCGACTGAGCCTCTGGGCGATGCAACGCACGTGCAGATCGGCGGCGAGCGCGTTGCCATGACCACGGACAGCTTCGTTGTGAAGCCCCTGCGCTTTCCCGGCGGATCCATCGGCGACCTCGCGATCAATGGAACCGTCAACGACCTCGCCGTCTCGGGCGCGCGCGCCCACTCGATGGTCGTCAGCTTCATCCTCGAATCCGGACTCGCCACGGAAACGCTCGAAGCCGAGGTCCGCGCCATGGCCGAAGCGGCCCGGCGAGCCGGAGTCCGCATCGTCGGCGGCGACACGAAAGTCGTCGAGCATGGTCTCGCCGACAAGATGTACATCACGACATCCGCCATCGGACGCCCCATCGACGGCATCACGGTTTTGCCGCGCTCCGTCCGTCCCGGCGACAAGATTCTCCTGTCCGGTCCTATCGGCGACCACGGCATCACGATCCTGCTGGCGCGCGGTGAACTGGACCTCGAAGCGGACCTCCGCTCTGACACGCGCTCCATTCTGCCGCTGATCGAAGCCCTCGCGGACGCCGTCGCGCCTGGCATCCGCTGGATGCGCGACCCGACTCGCGGAGGCGTGGCCACTTCCCTCAACGAGCTCGCCCGCGACTGCTGCCTCGGCATCCAACTCGCCGAAGACAAGATCCCCATGCGCGACGAAGTGCGCGGCGCCTGTGAGCTACTTGGCCTCGACGCGCTGCACATCGCGAACGAAGGCCAGTTCCTTGCTGTCATCGCCCCGGAACTCGCCGACGCCGCGCTGGCTGCGCTGCACCGGACCCCCGGCGGCGAGGGCGCGATTCTGATTGGCGACATGAGCGCGCAGCATCCGGGTACGGTCATCGTCACCACCCTCTATGGCGGCAGCCGTGTGGTGGATATGCTGGTAGGAGACCCTCTACCTCGTATCTGCTAGGTCACGAGGGCCCGGGAGCAGCGCCATGGAAAAAGTCTCCGATCGGGCCGGTGTCATCGAAGAGCGCCTGCTCGAGCGCAACCGCATCTTCGAAGCCTTTTTCGCGCGCGAATCTCACCGCCTGGCGCTCGCCTGCCGCGAAATGTCGGAACGCTTCTTGAGCGGCGGACGCATTCTCGCCTTCGGCAAGGGCCCCTACGCCACCGACGCGCAGCACGTCTCCGTCGAATTCGTCCATCCGATCATCGTCGGCAAGCGGGCCCTGCCCGCGCTCGATCTGTCGCTTTTGTTCCACCCGTGGCTCGACGCGATCGTTGGCCCTGAGGACATGGTCATGGGCTTCGGACCTCCCGAAGGTGATCCTGAAATCGACGGCGCACTGCGTTCCGCGGAAGCGCGCGGCGCCATGACCTTCGCGTTTTCAGGCGAGCAGGGTTCCTACATCATGGACCCGCCAAGCAGCGATCCGTTTATCCATCAGGAACTCGTCGAGATCCTCTACCACACGCTTTGGGAGACGGTCCACGTCTTTTTTGAGCATCGCGAACTCGGCCAGGATGCCGGCGAGTCCGCTTTCCTCTATCCATTTCTATCCGGCGTCAAGCAGGAAACCGGCGGCATCGTCGCCATGGTCGCCGAGTCAATCGAAGTCAAAGCGCGCGAGGACGCGATGCTCCGCGAACGCGCCGCGCGCGAAGAATCCGAGAAGATCGCCGATGCTGCCCGTGCCATCCATGAACGTGTGCAGAACGGTGGAAAGCTGATACTGTTCGGCAACGGAGGCTCGGCCACCGACGCCAACGACTTCGCGATGGACTGCGTGATGCCGCCGCACGCTTGGCGCCCCGTACCCGCCATCTCGCTTTCGATAGAACCCGCGAGCCTCACCGCGATTGCCAACGACGTCGGCATCGAGCTCATCTTCTTACGCCAGATGATTGCGCACGCGCGTCCGGAAGATGTCGCCGTCGCCTTCTCGACCAGCGGCGGATCTCGCAACATCATCCTCGCGCTCGACGAAGCGAAGAAGCGCGGACTGCTGACCGTCGCGCTCCTCGGGTATGACGGTGGCGAGATTCTGCGCGGCGGACACGCCGACTACCCGCTGGTCGTCCGTTCGGATTACATTCCCCGCATCCAGGAAGTGCAGGCGTCCATCTACCATGTCCTTCGTGGAGAATTGGAGAGCCTCAACCATGCCTAAATACGAATTGTTCGGCACCTCCAGTTGCCCCTATACCGCCGACATGCGTGAGTGGCTCGACTGGAAGCAGTACGAATTCGTCGAGTACGACGTCGAAGCCGACAGCGACGCCCGTGACCGACTCATCGAAGTGTCCGGGCAGCGCGCCGTGCCGGTACTCCTCGAAGACGGCAAGGTGTCCCGCGTCGGCTGGCAGGGACGAAGCTGCGTCGTCTAGTCGTCACCATGCATGAACTCTCCATTGCGCTCAGCATCGTCGACGTCGCCGAGGAAGAAATGCGGAAGAACGGCGGGACGCAGGTCACCGCGGTCCACCTGAAACTCGGCGTCCTCTCTGGAGTTGTGCGCGAGGCGCTGCTCTCGGCCTACGGGCTCGCGACCGAAGGCACTGCGCTCGCCGGCTCCAGCCTCGTCATTGAAGACCTGCCCGTCATCGCGCACTGCGCCAAGTGCGACGCGCCGCGCGCGATCAACTCCATCGACTGGTTCATCTGCCCGGAATGCCAGTCGCCCATATCCGACGTGCTGCAGGGCAGGGAAATGCAAGTGGTCGCCATGGAGATCCAATGAGCAACGCGCAGCCACGAATGATTGAAGTCCGGCAAAACATCCTTAAGCACAACGATCAGGTCGCCCGCGACTTGCGCCGCCGCTTTCACGATGCCGGAGTCTATGTCGTCAGCCTTGTTTCGAGCCCCGGCTCCGGCAAGACTGCGTTCCTCGAAAAAACGCTCACTACGCTGCACGCCACCCACCGGGTTGCCGCGCTGGTGGGTGATCTCGCGACGGAGAATGATGCGGTCCGCCTCGCGCGCTCTCAGGCGCCTGTGAAACAGATCGTCACCGGAACCGTTTGCCACCTCGAAGCCGCAATGGTCGAGAAGGCTCTCGAAGAGTGGAAGCTCGAAGACCTCGACTTCCTCTTTCTCGAGAACGTCGGCAACCTGGTCTGTCCGTCGTCCTATGACCTAGGCGAAGACCTGCGTCTGGTCCTACTCTCGGTCACCGAAGGCGAGGACAAGCCCCTGAAGTACCCCACGATCTTCAACACCGCGGACGTCGCCATCATCACCAAATCCGATCTCGCTGCCGCCGTCGAATTCGACGCGGCCGCCGCGGAAGCGAACATCCAGCGTGTCCGGCCGGGCATGCAGATGATGACGGTCTCGTCAAAGACCGGCGCGGGAATGCCGGAATGGATCGCTTCGCTAATCGCCAAAGCCGGCCAGCGATCTTCGAAGGAAGTGTCTCCGGTCTAGTTTGAACGCGCCGCCGAGGCCCGACTGCCGCTGCGTAACAACCTTGGCAGCAACATCGTCGCCGCCCCGAAGAAGAGTAATGAGATGGCGAATCCCATCGTCTTGCCCTCGGGGAAGTCGCGCGCAAACAGCTTGTAACCGGCCAGCATCATCGTGGGGTAGACCAGCCAGATCAGCTCGCCTCGTCCCGTCCGGCGTCCGGCCTCGGCAAGTGCCACTGCGACCAGCGAAAGCATTGCTGTGCGAATCGGCACGTTGAAGTCCGCGTCGGGAACGATGGCCGTCACGCCGCTCGCCACGCTACCGGCAATCGCCAATAGCGCCGTTCCGGCGATCAGCGCGGCGGCGTAGTGACGGCGCCACGACCGGGCGGATCCGCCGCCCGATACGGCGACGATCAGGAAGCACGCCAGCCCGGCGCCCCCGGAAATCACCTCCGCGCCCGTGAACGCCCGCGGGCCCGCCATGATCCGCTCCACGCTCCCCGGCAGCAGTCCGGACACGAACGTTGCCGCTAGCAGGTAGATCGCCGCATGCAGGCGCACCGTCGCCCGATCATCGCGCGTGCCCAACCAGATCGAAACGATGGCCGCGGCGGACCACACGGCGACCAACGCCGGACCGCCAAGCAGGATCGCCGACCCGGTCATCGCCAAAATCAACGCGAGGCTCGAGTACAAATAGAAATTCCGCTGCTTCGAACGCCGGTCGAGATAGGCATACGCGATCAGATAATAGGCTGCGCCGCAGGCGAGAGCGATCGCGGCGATCGTGGCCGTGCCGGATCCGGTCTTGCTCGCGATTCGCAGCGATCCACCTGCCGCCAGCGCGACCGCGACCACCAGTTGCATGGCCTCGAACGCCGTCATGTCCAGGCCGCGCGACAACGTCCGCATCATCGTGCCACCCACGGAGACCATCAGCAGCGCCACGGCCAATCCGATAGCTGCTCCCGCTGTGAAAGGCACGTAGTCCTCGGGCAGCGGACCCGCACTCGCCATCAGGTATACCGCCAGCAGAACCGCGAGATCGGCCGCTATCGCCGTCAAGCCGCGGATCGCCGTCCATCGATCCTTCCATGCGCAAAACTCCGCCGCCGCCTCGATCGTCAGCAACGCCGCCGCGAACGGAACCACGTCGCGCGTGGCGATCAGGAAGGCGAGCGCAGTCGCCACGCTACCCGCCGTCGTGATCCAGACCACTGCCTGCAGATTCACCGGCCACGCGGCATAGAGGCCTCCGCAAGCGAATCCCGCCAGAATCGCGGCCGCCGCGGCCGACGGCAGAATGTGCAGACGCGTGGTGGTCTCCCACAGCATCGGATACACGATCAGCGCCGCCGTCGCCGCGTGGACCAACGCCGCGAACGCGCTGCGCAGTGCCAATCTGCGTGCCGACAACAACCACACGGCCGCATAAAGAACGGTCGCCAGCGCGCCGATCCACGCCGGAATGGCCCCTGACTCGGATACGGCGCGCAGCAGATAGCCGCCCGCTATCCCTAGCAGTGCGCGGCCTAGCACCGTGACCATGCCCGCCGCTTCCGCCAGCGGAGGGCTTTCCGGCAAGGAAACCTGCGAAGCCGGAACCGCCGGCGCCGCGCCCACCGGAACGCCGATGCGCTGCTCCAGCAGCGCCACCCGCCTTTCCAGTTCGTGGACTTCTTCGACTAGTTCCCGATCCACCTCGCTCGCGGACGTGGACTCGCCCATAGGAACCTCCTCATGCGGCGGCTTCTTTCGAGGTCCATGGCGGCAGAACCTTCACCAGGACCCAAAGAATCAGGAACGGAAGAATGAGCAGCGCGATCGCGCTCAGCAGTCCTTCACGCGTGGCGAATTCCATTTTGTATGTCGTATAGCCGAGAAAGCTTTTTGAAAAGAGTTGCCCGCCGATCACGACATTCCAGCGCATCGCGAAAATACCGATCAACGTGAACACGCTGGCGATCCGGTACATGTTGTAGCGAACTCCTTCGCTGAATTTGACGAGCTGCGTCGCGGCCAGCAGCGCCAGCGGAAACAGCGTGCCTATGAAGATCTGGATCACTACTTGTGATAGATAGAGCCGCGTGTGCACCATGAAATCGAGCGTGCGGAAAGACTCGTCCGCTTCGTAGATGCGGTGGACCAGGTCGAGCATCTCGAGCGAGAAGTCGATCACAAAGGCGTAGAACAGGTATCGCGCGATCGTATCCACACACGGCATGCTGATCGGCACACGCCGCCACTTCGACACAACCGTGTAGAGCAGCAGCACCGCCGCGATTCCCGAAACCATCGCCGAAAAGATGAACACAATCGGCATTAGC
>JBDTTK010000174.1:0-7649 GCA_039930685.1 Bryobacteraceae bacterium
GAAGCCGTAGCGCGCACCGGGGACGGTGACGCCGTCGATCAGGACGTCGACGGAAGCGACCCGTATGTCCACATCGTACGCATATCCGGCAACAGTCAGGCTGGTGCTGACTTCGTCGCCGGCGGCGGGGCGTTCGAGCTTGGCAACTGGCGCAGCGGGCGCCGCCGCGTCGATTTCAAACGTCATCGGCTGTTCCGGAGCGTCTGTAAATCCGCCGCGCGAGTTGTTGGCGCGGATCTGGAGTTTGTGCGTTCCGGGAGCGAGTCCAAGGGTGACCGCGTTGAGGGTCACGGAGAAGCCGACGTTGGGGCATCCGGTGACGTTTTGCGTGGCGCAGAAGTCCGGCCGCGAGAGCGAGGGCAGCGTGGCCGCGCGCGCGATGCCGTCGATGACGATGTCCAGCCGCGAGATGGGCCAATCCTGGTCATAGGCGATTCCGCTGATAGTGAGGATGCCCTTGACTTTGTCGGTCGTGGTCGGCTTTTCGATCTTGACCACGGGGAAGTCGGAGAAGCCGAAGGGAGGATCGAGGCGGAGGCCGGGTCGCTTATCCCAACTGGAGACCGCGTTAACCGAGGTCTGGATGAAGGTGTCGTGTCCGTTCGAGACTCCGGTCACGGGAGCGGCGTCACAGCCGGGATACACAAAGGCGGGCGTCAGGTTGGGATTTGAGCCCCAGTTGTAGTAGATCGTTCCGTCGTCACGGAGGGTGACGGAGAAGTTGATGGGCGAGCCGGGGAAGATAAACGGGCTATAGGTCTCGGCGACCCAGCGGAAGGTGACGTAACCGGGTCCGCGGCTCTGGTAGATGCCTTCGCGGCTCTGCGCGATACCGAAGGTGTCGAGCTGCATCCACATCGGCGCGATCGAAGGCGAACGGGCGAGCGCCGGTTTGTCGGTGCAAGGGCTGAGGGTGGTGTTCGATTGCCCGAAGGTCAGCAGTCCGTTGATGTCGACCCAAACGGAGCGATAGGTCTTGCTGAAGAACGGGAAGTCGAAGGGCAGCGTCACGCGGGCGTTCAGCGCGAAGTTGTCGAGGTTGATGGCGGTTTCGGCGGTGGTGTCCGGCGTAAAGGTGCTGGCGCGGAAGTAATAGCCTTGCTGCGTACTGACGGTCGTTTGGATGACAGCCGCGCCGCCGGGAGCGTTCGCGTCGGTGTAGTAGGCGCTGATGGCGTCGCCGGGGATCAATTGCACGACGGTGTCGGCGCGGGTGACGGGTCCGCCGGCGGTGGGGATGAGGCTGGTATAGATGTCGCCGACGCGCTCGAGTTGGAGGTCCTCGATGTCGCCGGAGCTTCCGGTGAGACGGACGTTCACGGTATTACCGGTGAGATTCGTGTCCTGCAGGATCAAGCGGACGAACTCGCCTACATTGACGGGGCTCTCGGTGAAGCGGAGCTGGCCTTTGCTCGAAGGCAGGTCGAAGGACGTCGTCACGTGGATCGAATCGGCGTCGAGCGAGAACGCGAGCGCGCCGAGGCCGCGCTTGGCGAATCCGGCCCAGAGTTGGGTCTGGCTGTCGCCGTTGAAGTCGACGCGATCGGCGAGAAGGATCGCGTCGCGGGCGTCGACCATGGTCGGAAAGGGGACGGCGAGCTTCATGCCGTCGACCACGATCTGGCGGATGCGGCGGCGGCCTTCCTTTTCGCCGAACTGGGCGATGAGGTTCGCGCGGATTTCCCAGAGAGCGCTCATCCAGATTTCGCCGTCCGCATGGACTTCCGGATCTCGGATCACGCTGCCGACGTTGGCGAAGGTGAGCGGATTCACTTTCATGTCCGTGGAGTACGGCCGCGTGCGGATGCCCTGGCCGTAAAGCTGGACGAAGTACTCGGCGAAGGGATAGACGCCGTTCGCAGGGGCACCCTCCGGGAGGGTGAATTCGAGGCCGAAGAAGTCGCTCCAGGCTTCGCCCATGGCGGCGCACTGGAACACTTCATAGCAGCCGCGGACGAGTCTTCCCGAGACGCCGTGGGTGTACTCGTGCACGACGACTTCCGGGTCCAGGGCGCCGTCGCCAAAGATGCGGTCGCCGTCGGATTGCGTAACGTACATCGCGAGCATCGCCTGCGCGCCGTCATCGGTCGAGCGCCACGTGAAGAACGCGTTGTTGAGCGCCGCGCCGCCGACTGCCTGCGAGCCATAGTGCGAGTAGGCGTAGACCGGGTCGCCTCCGACTCCGCCGCGGCCGAGATTGCTGACCTGAAAGTTTCCGGCCGCTTCGGTGAATCCGGATTGGTAAAAGAGATCGTGGGCGCGGTTGGTCCAGTAGAAGAGATTCGTGCTGACGGCGTCGCGGAACGGCGCGGTGGATAGGGCGGCGGGCGGGAACAGCAGCGGGAAACTGAAATCGCCGCCGGTGGCGACGGCGGTGGTTGGGTTGGTGAGGAAGCGCGTTCCGATGACGTTTTCGCCGGCCACGATGTTGTTGCCGGAGGTTTCGTTCGATGCGACCCAGCCGAGCGGCGAAGCGACAGCGTCTCCGGTAAGCGGGACGAGCGCGCGATTCACGAACGGCGGCGGTGCGCCGATCGGGATTCCCGGAGTCGGATTCGGCTGCGGGCTGGTCTTGTCGAAGACGAGTCCGCGAGGAGATTGGTAGGCGGTGTTGGACTTGCGGCTGAGGACGGAGCCGAGATCGGAGTCGACGATGACGGTGTACGCCTGCGCGCCGTCCTCATCCACGATCAGGAAGCGCCAGGCGCGCTGGAGCTTGCCGCGGACGCCGTACCAGACCGGCTGGCCTTCCACTTCGTCGGCGAGTCCGACGCCGGCGAAGGAGACGCGGCCGTTGGCGGCGCGGGTTTGCAGAGGTCCGAAGCGCTTCGCGAGTGTGGGGTTTACGGCCTTGACGGCGATGCGGACGGCCCTAAGCGCGGAGGTGGGGTCCGGCGCGAAGGCGGTGGCGCCGGGGGACGCGTAGAGGGTTCCGCCGGCATTGAGGATGTTGCCGTCGCGGTCGATGTTGACGGCGTATTCGGCGTTCGAGACGTCCATTCCGGCAAAGCGCTGGCGATAGAGCAGGTGGGTGACGCCGTTGTTCTCGGAAGTGTATTCCTTGGCGACATAGACTCCGGCGAGGTCCAGCGGTCCCAGGGCGAATTCGCGGGTGGCGAGGGCCTGCCCGGTTTCGCGGGCCGTCGCGGCGAGCGCTGGAACGGAGCGCGGAAGCACGCGGCGTTGGCCGGTTTGAGTATAGGCAGCGGAAGCGGTCAGAAAAAGGAAGAGATAAATGCGCAACATATTTTCCTTGGAATGAGAACTCGTTCTGGCGGCGGCCGCCCCTAACGGTCCCGTCGGTCGATGACGTCATATGCGAACGAATGGCCGCGCCTCGGCGTTCGTACCTGAAAAGCGGCGTAATTGCGGAGGATATCAGACCGACATGGGCGGCGTACGCAGGGTGAGTCCGATGGCGGCAATCGCAGCGGCCGCGAGCGCCCAGGGCGAGAGCAGACCGTGCTGGATGAGGAAGCCGGCAAGCAGCGGTCCGATGATCTGGGAGACGGAGGTCAGCGATTGGGTGAGCCCCAGGACTACGCCTTGCTCCGTGTTGGGCGTGTTCTTGGTGATGCGGCTGGTGACCGTGGAGCGGATCAGCGTTCCGACGGCGGTGAGCGTCGCCGCGAAGTAGAGGACGGGGACGGTGTATGAAAAGGCCAGCACAACATAGCCGCAGGCGGCGGACGCGAAGGCGGTCCGCGCGATGCGTTCCTCACCGAAGCGTTTGACCATCCGGCCGAGCAGAGGACCTTGCAGAATGATGCCCAGGAATCCGGCGTACGCGTAGAAATAGCCGACCTGCTCGGGTCCGACGGGCTGGCCGTTGTAGGTAAACCGGCGTTCGGCAAACAGCGGGAAGCCGCTGGTGAAGATGGCGAAAGCCAGGATGTACGACCAGAACTGGAAGAGCAGAGGAGCGAGCACCGGATTGCGGAAATAAGCCAGGTACTCGCGCCAGGCGAAGACCGTGAGACGGCGGCCGGTGGGTGCGCCTTCCGCCTGGTTCTCCGCGGGAGGCGCCTCGTGGAGCAGGAAGTAGGTGGCGACGATACTCGTAAGCGACAGGCCAGCCGCCATGAAGATCGGGTACTGATAGCCGAACTTCGAAAGGAATCCGGAAATGGCGGGTCCGATGAGGAAGCCGAGTCCGAAGGCGATTCCGATAACGCCGAATGATTTGGCGCGGTCCTCGGGCGCGGTGACGTCGGCGATGTAGGCTTGCGCGAGCGAGAGGTTTCCGGCCGTGGCGCCGTCGATGATACGAGAGAGGAAGACCAGCCACAGGCTGTTCGAGAAGGCCAGGACCAGGAATCCGATGAACGTTCCGACCTGGCTAACCAGCAGGAGGGGGCGGCGGCCGGTGCGGTCCGAAAGGCGGCCCAGGAGCGGTCCGGAGATGAGCTGGCAGAAGGCGTAGACGCCAATCAACGATCCGACGACGAACGGAGATGCGCCGAGCTTTTCCGCGTAAAACGGCAGCAGGGGGATCATGATCGTCAGGCCGAGCACGTCGACCGCGACGATGAGGAAGATCGGAAGAAGGGGGGAAGACCGCAAATTGCTATCATCGCAAATACCGCTCTATGCCGCTTTCGAACGATCCCTTTTACCGAATACAGAAGCTTCCCCCCTACGTGTTCGCCGTCATCAATGAGATGAAGGCAAAGCTACGGGGAGCAGGCCAGGACGTGGTGGACCTCGGAATGGGCAACCCCGATGGCGCAACGCCTCGCGTGGTGGTGAGCAAGCTGGCGGAAGCCGCCCGCAATCCGCGGAATCACCGATATTCCATGTCGAAGGGGATTCCGAAGCTCCGCGAAGAAATCGTCGCCCGCTACCGGAAGAATTACGCGGTGGAGCTCGATTCGGAGACGGAGGCGATCGTCACGATCGGCGCCAAGGATGCGCTCGCGCATTTGTTATTCGCCGTGATCGGACCCGGCGACGTTGTGGTGTCGCCCAATCCGGCGTATCCGATCCATCAGTACGGCGTCATTATGGCGGAGGGTCAGGCGTGCGCGCTCGCGATGCCGAATCCGGCTGAGTTCCTGACGCGGCTGCACGACGTCTACAAGCGATCCGCCAAGCCGCCGGCAATGATCCTGATTTCGTTCCCGCACAATCCGACGACGCAGTGCGTGGAGATCGACTTCTTTAAGGAAATCGTCGCCTTGGCGCATCAGCATGGCACGATGATCGTGCACGATTTCGCCTATGCCGATCTCGGGTTTGACGGCTACAAGCCACCGAGCATCCTACAGGTGGACGGCGCGAAAGAAGTCGCGGTGGAGATTTTCTCGCTATCGAAGAGCTACAACATGGCGGGCTGGCGAGTCGGGTTCTGCCTGGGCAACCCGAAGATGATCGGCGCGCTGGCGCGGATCAAGAGCTACCTCGATTACGGCGTCTTTCAGCCGATCCAGATCGCGTCCATCATCGCGCTCCGCGAATGCGAAGAAGACACCAGGAAGATTTGCGCGCAATACCAGCGTCGGCGCGATGTCCTGATCGAAGGACTGCGCCGCGCCGGATGGCCGGTGGAGCCTCCGAAGGGCGCAATGTTCGTGTGGGCACCGATTCCGGAGAAGCATCGCGAGGGCGGTTCGCTCGAGTTCGCCAAATTGCTCATGTCGGAGGCGTTGGTGGCGGTGTCGCCTGGCATCGGCTTCGGACCCATGGGCGAGGGCTTCGTACGATTCGCGCTGATCGAGAATCACCAGCGGACGCGTCAGGCAACCGCGAGCATCAAGAAGTTCCTAAGCCAATAGCGCAACGCTATGCTTAGAATAGGATTCGCCTATGGCCGCGCTTTTTGACACCAGTCCCCCCGCGTTTGCCGGCCTGGGCGATGCCAGCATCGTTGACCTCAGAAAGCTCCGCGCGGAGGACCTCGAGCCCATCCTGCTCGAAGAGGTCGACGTGTGGCGGACGCAATTCGATTGGGACTTCAAGGCGTCGGCGGATCTGGTGCGGCGTTTCGTGCAGATGCAGGCGCTGAGCGGATTCGCTCTGGTCCGGCAGGGCCGGCCGATCGGCTACTCCTACTACGTAGCGGAAGAGCGGAAGGGCCTGGTCGGCGACCTCTATGTGCGCCAAGGCGAGCGCTCGGTGGAGATGGAGAATCTCCTGCTAGGCGCGGTGGTCAACGCACTGCTGAACCTCTCTTTCGTCAAGCGGGTGGAGTCGCAGTTGATGATGCTGCAAGCTCCGCTGACGCGAGCGCTTCCAAACAAGGATCTTTCGCAATCGCATCCACGCCACTTCATGGAGGCGGATCTCGAGGCGATGGCGAACTTGCAGCCCCGCCGCGGAATCGCATCGCTGGTTTTCGAACCGTGGGCGGAGCGGCGGCAGGACAGCGCGGCGCAAGTAATTGGTGCGGCGTACCAGGGCCATGTCGATAGCAAAATCAACGACCAATACCGGAGCATCTCGGGCGCGCGGCGGTTCCTGATGAACATCGTGCAGTACCCGGGCTGCGGAGCGTTCTTCCAGCCGGGCTCCTTCGTCGCGCTCGATCCGGTGACGGGGCGAATGGCGGGCCTAAGTCTCGCGAGCCTGGTTTCGAACGACATCGGGCACATCACGCAAATCTGCGTCGCGCCGGAGTACAAGGGCAAAGGATTGGGCTATGAACTACTCCGCCAGTCGATGGAGGCGATGCGCGTCCATGGCTGCCGGCGGGTGAGCCTGACCGTAACCGCCGCGAACGAGGATGCGATCCGGCTGTACCGCCGATTGGGTTACTCGATCCGGAAGGTATTCGCGGCGTACGTCTGGGAACCGAAGGCGTAGCGGTCCGCAGGCTTTATTGCGGAAGGCTGTCGAGGGGCTCGATAGACGTTCCTGGGAAGTAGTGGCGGAGGATGGCTTCGTAACCTGATCCGGAGGCGCTCATGGCGGAGGCGCCTCGCTGGCACAGTCCGATGCGATGGCCACGGACAGGCCTGCCTTTGCACGGTTTGCACTCCACAGCGAAGAACGGGTACGGTCCAACGCGCCACCCGGCCGCGGCAATGGTTCGCGTGCGGCCGCCGCACTGCGCGGAGTACATCGCCTGTACCACTTGGCCGCCGTAGGTGATGACCAGCCCGCTTGTTTCGAGGGCGGCGCGGGCGGCGGGCATATCGTCGGCCGGCGGCTCACGAAGGAACTGGCAATGGGTGGTGTCGCAGGCGTCGTAGGCGCCGTGACGCCCTCGCGACGCCATCAAGAACGACCGAACCGCGATGGCCTGAACTTTCATCGTTTCGAGTGCCTGGCCTTCACTCTCGGCCGCGACGATTGAGGCGACGGCGGTTTCGAGCGGCATAGTAACGATGGCGCGAAGGCGTCCGGCGTAGGCCTCAATGTCGAGCGCGCCGACGTAATTTCGCACGATCTTGCCTGGGACTCGAAGGCTGAAGGCGGTAACCGATCCGGCGCGCCCGGTGACGTGGTCGCCCGCTTTGAGGCGATGCCACGACGGGTCTTCGATGGTTTCGCCCCCAATTTCGAGGATCGCGCCGGCGCTGCGCACCTCAAGAATCGAAGGATGAAAAAGGCCAAAGACGCCGACGCGGATGTCTTGGGCAATCAAGGGTATCGCGGTAAGCAGGAGTGCGGAGGCGAGTTGGACGCGCAGGGAGATCAATGCGATTGTC
>JBDTTK010000175.1:0-7643 GCA_039930685.1 Bryobacteraceae bacterium
AATTGAAACGCGGCTCTTTCACCGAAGCGGTCCGCGCGCTCCGGCGTGCCGTGGAATTGCAACCGGATAACATCGATGCCGCCGTGAAACTCGGCGACATGTATTTGTTGGCTTATTCAGCCGATCCCGCAAAGGGCCAGTCCCTCATTCCAGAAATCCAGGAATTGGTCGACCGCCTTTCTCGCAAGAATCCGAACTCCTTCGAGGCCTTGCGTCTTCAGGGCCACATTGCGTTGGCAAACAAGGACGTTCCAGTAGCCATCGATCGCTTCCGGGCTGCCAACAAGCTAAAACCGTTGCAGCAGGATGTGGTGGTTGTGCTGTTCCAGGCACTCGTTGCAAATAAACAGAACGAAGAAGCGGAAAAACTGGCCCGTGACATGATTTCATCGGCCAAGCAGTTCGGCCCAATGTACGACCTGTTGTACTTCATGTTCCTGCGCGAAAACCGCCTGGATGATGCCGAAAAGATAATGAAGCTGAAGGCGGAGAACAATCCGAACGTCTCGCAGTTCCAAATTCAATTAGCGGGTCACTACCTTGGAACCAAGCGCCGGCCGGAAATGGAAGCGGTACTTCAGCGGTTGACCTCGAATCCGAAGGAGCATCCGGATGCCTTCGTGCTCGTGGGAGACTTCTTCTTCCGAATCCGCGAATGGGAACGCGCGGCTCAGAACTATCAGGAGGGCATCAAGCAGTTTCCGAAAGACAAGGGGTCCTATCAGAAGCGCATGGTCGAACTCCTCGCGGCGCAAGGCCGTGGGAAGGAAGCCATGACGGTCGTCGACCAGGTGCTGAAGGACAATCCGAAGGACAACGACGCCATCGCTATGCACGCCGCGCTCGCCTTGCAGACCGGCGACCGGCAGCAGATTCAAGCCGCCATCTCGGACCTCCAGTCACTCGTTTCGAAAACGCCGACAAACCATCTGCTGCGATTCAATCTCGCTCGCGCCCTGGCCGCGAAAGGAGACCTCGATCAGGCGCGGGTGCAGTTAGAAGAAGCGGTCCGCCTGCGATCTGACTTTGTCGGAGCCAAGGAATTGCTGGCGCGCATTTATCTCCTGCGCCGCGATCCCGGCAAGGCGTTGAAGGAAGCCGACGACATCCTCAAACTCGACAAAACCGTGCTGTCGGCCCGGCTCATTCGCTCAAGCGCGCTGCTCGCGTTGGGCGAGCGCGAGAAAGCGCGCCAGGAACTCGATGAAGTATTGAAGAACAGTCCGCAAAGCACCGAAGCGAAGTTCCAACTTGGCTATCTGTCTTTCTCCGAGCGCAAGTACAAGGAGTCGGAAGATATCTTCCGCGCCCTCCACAAGGCGAATCCGAGCGACTTCCGCGGCTTGATTGGCGTCGTCGAAACGAACGTCGCACAGAACCGGTTCAAGGAAGCGATCGACGACCTTCAGTCAGAACTCCAGAAAGACAGCAAGCGTAACGATATCCGGCTGGCGCTCGCGAATGTGTATGTCCGGGGCGAGCAATACGACCCGGCGCTGAAGATCTATTCGGAGCTTTTGGCGCCGAATCCGAAGAACGCCGACCTGCTCTTCAAAATGGCCGAAACCTATCGGCGGAAAGGCGACCTAAACCAGGCCGCCGAATATTTCCGCAAAGCCAGCTCGGCTTCTCCGAACGATACCTTGGCGCTACTGCAACTCGGCCTCCTGATGGACGGCACTGGAAAGCGCGAACAGGCTAAGCCCATTTACGAGCAGATCCTCCGGCTGGAGCCCGACAATCCGGTTGCGCTGAACAACCTCGCATTCATCAAGGCGGAAGAAGGACAGGATCTCGACTCCGCGTTGACGATGGCGCAGCGAGCCCGGCAGAAACTGCCAACAGACCGTTCGATCGCCGATACTCTCGGATGGATTTACATCAAGAAGAATCTGAGCGACGACGCCGTCCGCGTCTTCATCGACCTCGTCCAGAAGGAGCCGGCGAATCCGACGTACCGCTACCACTACGGACTCGCGTTGCTCCAAAAAGGCGATAAGCTATCGGCGCGGAAGGAATTCGAGTCGGCCCTGGCCAACAATCCTTCGCGAGACGAGATGTCGAAAATCAAAGACGTCCTGGCCCGGATCTAGGGATCGGATTCGGTTCTTGCTTCGCCACCCGGCATTACCATACGTCGCACCGTTTGCGATCTTCATAGGCTTTCTAAGCCTGAAGAGTTCCCTGCCGCTCGGCGGCTTGGCGGGTCAAATCGCGTGGATCGCCGCTGTCTCCGCGTCCATTTGGTTTTTCTCGCGGCATCTGCTCGATTTCAGACTTCGTATGCCGCTGGGCACGATTGTGGTCGGGGCAATCGTTTTCGCGATTTGGATTGCGCCTGATGCGCTTTTCCCCGGTTATCGCTCCCACTGGCTGTTCCAGAATTCAATCACCGGGACGCTCACCAGTTCGTTGCCGCCGGAGTTGCGCGAAAATCTCGCAATTCTTGTCCTTCGCAGCGCCCGCGCCATCCTCATAGTTCCCATCGTCGAAGAGCTGTTCTGGCGTGGCTGGATGTTGCGGTGGCTGATCAATCCGGATTTCGAGAAAGTGCCGCTCGGTACCTATTCGCATCTCGCCTTCTGGGGCACTGCGATCCTGTTTGCCGCTGAGCACGGACCGTTTTGGGAGGTGGGATTGATCGCAGGCGCTATCTACAATTGGTGGATGATGAGAAGCAAAAGCCTCGGCGATCTGATCGTGGCGCACGGTTTGACGAACGGGCTCCTTTGCGCCTACGTCGTCGCTACGGGAAAATGGGAATACTGGCTGTAGGCCAGACCTTCACACATCATGCTAGAAATCGTACGGCCCATTTCGGCCGCCAGCGCCCGCGTGGCCATCTTTGATTTTGACGGCACCCTTTCGCTCATCCGCACCGGATGGGTCGAAGTAATGGTGCCAATGATGGTCGGACTCCTTCTCGACCTCAAGACCGGAGAATCGGAAGCGGACCTTCGTAAAGTTGTCGACGAATTCGTCTGGCGCCTTACCGGCAAGGAGACCATCTACCAGATGATGGCCCTTGCGGACGAGATTACGGCCCGCGGCGGCTCGCCGCTCGATCCCAGGATTTATAAACAGCAATACTTGGATTTGCTTTGGGAAACCATCAAGACCCGCGTCGAGGCGCTGCGGTCCGGCAAGGCGTCGCCTGAAGATCACCTCGTGCCCGGATCCCGCCCGCTGCTCGAAAGCCTGAAGGCGCGCGGAATCAAAATGTATCTCGCCAGCGGTACCGATCACGCGTTCGTCATGGACGAAGCCAACCTCCTCGACATCTCCAAGTATTTTGACGGCGGCGTTTTCGGCGCGCTAGATGATCTCAAGGCGTTTTCGAAAGCGATCCTCATTCAGAAGATTCTCTCGACCGCGGAATTCACGGGCGAAGAACTACTGGGCTTCGGCGACGGCTACGTCGAGATCGAAGAAGTGAAGAAGGCCGGCGGGGTTACCGTCGGAGTAGCCACGACCGAACCCGAATGCCGCGTCGTCGACGACTGGAAGCGCAAACGCCTGATCGGAGTCGGCGCGGATTACATCGTCCCGAACTTCGAACAGCATGAGAAACTGCTCGCAACTCTATTCGCCAATGGACAAGCCTGAAGAAAGCGCTTCGCGCTACGCCGCCTTCGACCGTTCGCGCCTGCTCGTCAAGCCGCTTGGCGAACGCGTGAACGATCTGCAGATCGGGCGCTGGATGTCGCTCACCGATCCGCCTCCGCCCTTCGAGCATCCGGACCTGGCCGCCTTAGCGGAGCGCCTTCAGCGCGCTAAGGACCTCGGTTCTGCCCGCATCCTGATGATGGGCGCACACGTCCTGCGGGCCGGCGTCAACCGGCATCTCATCGACCTCATCGAACGCGGTTGGATCGATGGAGTGGCCATGAACGGCGCTGGCGCGATCCACGATTATGAGTTGGCGCGCATCGGCGCTACCACCGAGAGCGTCGCCCGCTACGTGGCCAGCGGCGAATTCGGCTTGTGGAAGGAAACCGGCGAACTCAACGACTGGATCGTTGAAGCCGCTGCCTGCGGATACGGTCTTGGCGAGAACGTCGGACGCCGCATCGACGCGAGCGACTATCCGCACAAGGATCTCTCGGTCTTCGCAGCCGCATGGCGGGCGGGGGTACCGGTCACAGTGCACTCCGGGATCGGCTACGACATTTTGCACGAGCATCCGAACTGCGATGGCGCCGCACTCGGCGCCTCGAGCTATCGCGATTTCCTGATCTTCGCCAGAAACGTCGAGCGGCTCGAGGGCGGAGTCCTGCTCAACTTCGGCTCGGCCATCATGGGCCCCGAGGTCTATTTGAAGGCACTCGCGATGGCGCGTAACGTCGCGCATCAGGAAGGCCGCGAGATCCGGCACTTCACGACCGCGGTCTTCGATATCGTGCCCATCCACGGAGATCCGCATAAAGAACTCGCCAAGAGCGATCCGGGCTACTACTTCCGTCCGCACAAAACGATCCTGGTCCGCACGGTTGCCGACGGCGGCGAGAGTTTCTATTTCTGCGGCGACCATCGCGCCACCCTCCCCGCCCTGTGGCGGTCGCTGCCATGACGACGGCTGAGATTCTTGCGGCATTCCCGAAACTGCGCGCCCTGATCATCGGCGATATCTGCCTTGACCGTTGGTGCCGCTACGACCCTGCGCTCGCGGAGCCATCGCGCGAGACCGGGCTCCCGCGCATCGCGGTCACGGAAACGGAAACAACGCCGGGCGCGGCCGGCACCATCGCCTCGAATCTGGTCGCGCTCGGTGCGGGCCGTGTCGCCGTTCTCGGCGTCGTCGGCGACGACGGATTCGGATATGAGCTGGAACGGGCACTGACCGCGCGCCGGATCATGAAGGACATGATCGTCCACGCTGCGGGAACTCCTACGTTCACCTACACGAAGCTGATCAACGCGAACACCAACGCCGAAGACCTTCCGCGCGTGGATTTCGTCTCCGTGCAGCCGCCGGGACCTGAGATCGAGCGGAGAATCATCGAGACCTTCCGCGATGCGGCACCGCGATTTGACGTCATTCTGGTGTCGGACCAAGCCGAGACTGAAACCGGAGGCGTCGTCACGCCAGCGGTGCGCGATGAGATCGCGCGGTTTGCCGCGGCGCACAAAGAGAAGATCGTGTGGGTGGATTCGCGGCTACGGCCCGAGCATTTCCGCAACGCGATCGTAAAGCCCAATGAAGCGGAAGCAGCCGCGGCCTCGCAGCGCCTGTGCGGCCGCGTCGACTACGCGGCTCTGCGCGCGCACATCGCGGCGCCCCTGCTCGTCGTCACGCAGGGCGATCGCGGCGTAGTCCTCATTGACGCGAAGGGAGAAACGCGGGTGCCCGCCGCCACCAGCAAGCCGCCGGTCGACATCTGCGGCGCGGGCGACAGCTTTTCCGCCGGCGCGTCACTTGCGCTGCGCGTCACAGGTTCTCCCGCGGCGGCTGCCGCCTTCGGCAATCGGGTGGCATCCATCACGATCATGAAACCCGGCACCGGAACCGCATCGCCCGCGGAAATCCTGGCCGCGGAGTAGCCCGCATGAGTACGCTCGCAATCGACATCGGCGGGACCAAGTTCACCGTGGGGCTGTTCGACGAGGCTGGTGGCGCGGTAACGATGATACGCCGCGAGTCGCACGCAACCGACCGGGAAGGCGGACGCGACTGGATGCTCTCCCGGCTCGATGCCATCGTTGCCGACTGGGTGCGCGGCAGTTCGATCACACGCTGCGGAATCGGCTTTGGCGGTCCGGTGGATTTCGAACGGCAGCGCGTGGCGCTCTCGACCCACGTCGGCGGCTGGACTGACTTCCCGCTCTGCGATCACATCTCGCAATTGCTGAGCGGGGTCCCGGTGGTCATGGATAACGACGCGAACGCGGGCGCGCTCGGGGAAGCCATGCACGGCGCAGGGTCCGCTGCGGGCGGTGGATATGCGCGTCCGCTTCTCTACCTGACAATTTCCACCGGAATTGGGGGCGGCATCGTGATCGGCGACGAGGTCTATCGTGGCGCCGATTCCTGGGCCGGAGAAATTGGCCACATCACGATCCACCCCGGCGGACCGGAATGCCTCTGCGGATCGCACGGTTGCCTGGAACGCCTCTGCTGCGGGCTCTGGCTTGAGCGGGACTATGGCAAGACGGCGAAAGAGCTGTTTCTCGATGAAACATTTGTGAGCCGCTATGTCGTGGACTTCGCGCAAGGATTGAAGGCCGCCATCATGCTGCTGAATCCCGCTGCGATCGTCCTCGGCGGCGGAATCGCCAAAGCCGGCGACCGCCTTTTCGTACCGCTTCGCGCGGAGTTGCGGCGTCAGGTGACATCGTGGTCACGGGCGCGGCTCGACATTCGCCAAGCGGCGTTGGGCGACGACAGTGTGTTGTGGGGAGCGTTCGAATTGGCTCGCAGGCGCGGTTAACCGTCGTGAATCACGGTGCGCGCACGATACCGCTCAAACTCCGCGGGTCGTGATCCGCGAGTCGATCTTACTTTTTGAAAAGATTATCGAACGCGGCGCGCGTGTCATTCGGCCGGCGAACTTCCTGCGCCAGCGGAACACCCATGGGGCCGTTGCCTCGCGGCGGAGCAGACTGCTGCGATTGCGCCGTCATCTCGCGCGCAACAGTCACTCGCGGGCTGAATAACTCGCATTCGTTCGGCTGGTCCTTCACGGCAATGCGCGCCGGAATCGGCTTCAGACATTGGAAGCGCGTAGACGGCTCAAAGTGCGAACACTGTTTGCAGCAGTGAAGCGCGGTGCCGCACTTCGGACAATTGCCCTTGAAATCCGTGCCGGCCGGCAATGTGGTGGCGCAGTTGAAACAACGCGACGCCGTTACCGCCTGAACCAGTCGGGGAAGACGCGGTCCCGTGATGTCGATCGACGGCCGGGGACCCTGGGGCTTTGGACGATCCTCGTTACGGGAATGTCCGCTGCCATTCGAGCTGCGGTCGCGGTCCGATTCTTGATAGCCGCGTTGTTTGTACTTACGATCGCCGTCCATGGTTGCGAAGCTGCGCTCCTTGGAGGAATAATCGCCCTAGACCTCAAGCCCGCGCACTTTCCTGGTTACACAATTGGATGAGGATCCGGCGGCGGGTTGTCTGGGTAGAGGACTTAGTTCGGAAAGACTTTCGTCGGTTCACTCAGGACGATGAGGAATCCGGATTCACTACTAAACACTTATGTACCACGATCTGACGGCGAAAGCAAAACAAAAAATGACTCTTTCGTGCCGCGAGCGGCATTACGCACCAACATTCGGCGAACTGCCGCGGACGATACGTTCTCAGGCGTTGACCAGGGTTAGTTTCCGCCCCCCTACCGAACGGTGGAAGAAGCGCGCGAAGACATCAGGCACTTCCTGGAGGAGGTCTACAACGAACGGCGGCTCCACCTTCTTCGACCGCGATACGGCAGGACGCAACCGGCGTCAAGGCAACCCTGCGGGTTTGCCCTGAAGGGCTCGGCCTTGACCCCGGTCCGGCCCCGCCGCAGAGTTCCATGAACATGGCGAAGCCGCTACCAGCGACGCCAACTGAGATCAACTGGAGCCCCGCGCTGAAGACTGCATAGCTGCCCTGCTGCGTGATGGGCGCGGCATTCGAAGGCTGACCCGAGAGAGCCGCGGGA
>JBDTTK010000176.1:0-7613 GCA_039930685.1 Bryobacteraceae bacterium
CAATCCGGCAATGCACTGCCGCCGTTCTCATCCACCTTCACGACGGCGGCATCGAGTACGCCCGACACAACGTCTCCGCAGTTCGTTTCCATCATCCCGGCGAACGGAGCCACTAACGTCCCGGTGAATAGCTCCATCATCATCACGTTTAGCGAACCCCTGAGCACGACGGGGACATCAATCACCGTCAGCGCCGGATACCCAGAAACAACCATCCCCGGAGCATGGGTCGTGAGCGGAAACGTCTTGACCGTTACTCCAGCCGCGCCTCTTCCGTCCGGCGCTACGATCACTATCTTCTACATTCGGATAGAGGACTATGCCGGTAACGCGTGGTCTGCGGACCTCACGCAGTTCACAACAGAAGGAGGGGTCGATCTCACGCCCCCAACCGTTACGTCGGTGTCACCGAGTGACGGCTCCCAGAATGTGGGGGTCGGCAATTGGGTCGTAGTTACCTTCTCCAAGGCGATCGATCCATCGACCTTGACGAACCACGTAGGAGTCTTCAAGGGCACATCCTTCCTCTCGTATTTCAACTATCAGCGTTCCGCGGACGGGCGAACGCTTACTTTTAGCGGGAATTCACTGCCTGCCTCTACGACGGTGACTCTCAGTCTCTCGAAGGACGTCACGGATCTTTCCGGCAATCACCTGGCGGATTTCCGTTCGCAATTCACCACGGCGCCAGCCGACACGCCTCAGGTCGTGAGCCAGCGCCCAGGCTCGGGATCTACCGGTGTTCCGGCGAATTCGGAGATTACGCTTATTCTTAACCATCCGATCAATCCTTCGACAGTGGGCGCCGGGATTCACGTTTCCCAAAACGGAGTATTGGTGACAGGAACCACTCAGGTGACGCAGAACGGGCAGGCTATCGTATTCACGCCATCTGCGCCGTTCACGTTGGGTGCCTTAGTGCAAGTCTTCCTGGCAAATACCGTCTTCACCACTATTGGAACGCCAATCAGCAATTATTCCAGTGCATTTACCGTGCTTCGAGGGCCCACGGCTGCGCCCTTATTGATCGGAACAAGCTTTAGTGCTCAATACAACGGGCTTCCCTCGAACACGATCATCGAGGTGCAATACGACCAGGACTTGGACGTATCCACTGTGACAGGGCAAAACGTCTTGTTGTCCCGTTCAGGCTCTGCGATCGCCGGCGCCCTATCCCTGCGGAATGCCCGAATCATACGATTCGCTCCCACGTCGGCTTTATCGGCAGGTACTTCCTATACCCTGAGTCTGAATAGCGGCCTGCGATCTGCCGCCGGCGTTGCCGTGCAGCAGCAAAATCTTTTCTTCTTTAGCGCGCCCGGGCCGCTCATCGGCACATCCCATGTCGGCCTGTACGGACCACCGGCGGGCGCGACAGGTATCGGCACGAACGCGATCATTCGTTTGTCGATCGCCAACTCTCTCAACCCGATTACTGCCAATTCGTCGACGATCCAGGTTTCCGCGAACGGATCGCCGGTGGCAACCAGCATCAGTTTCGGCTCCGACGGCACCATCAGCATCACTCCCCAGTCACTCTTACCCGCCTCATCCAGTATTTCCGTACAAGTAAACGGGCTACAAGATCAGGCCGGTGGTTCCGTGACGCCGTTTTCATTCCAATTCACTACCGATAGCAAGATCGACACAGTCGCTCCAATCTTTCTCCAGTACTCAGTTACCGACGGAGCGATCAACGTGCCGGTAAACACCGTCATCAGTATTACGGCCAATGAGCCGATGGATGTGGCGACGCTGTCGTCCCACTGCACTCTAGGCTACCCGGAACTACCAGGCGATTGGTCCTCTAGCCTCGACGGCACTACTTTATTCTTTGTCCCACTGAACGCACTTCCTGTAGGGAAGAACATGGGCTTGAACTGCCACGGCCCGACGGACTATTCGGGCAACACCGCGAGCAGCATTAATTCCGTAACCTTCCGGACATCGTTTTCTCCCGACGTAACACCTCCGCAGATCACAGCGACTAATCCGGAAGCCGCGCTGACAGGAGTACCATTGAACACCCAAATCCAGATATTGTTCAACGAGCCGGTATCACCCGCGAGCCTCTCTGGCATCAGTCTGACCGCGAACGGCGCTCCCGTCAGCGTCACTCGAATCGTCTCGAACGCCAATCGAATCGTCACCCTGGCGACCACGTCGCTGCTCTCGGCAAACACCAACTATTCGGTGACCATCGCCGGCGTGAAGGACGTTGCTGGAAATGTACTGTCGCCGGCAACGAATTCCTTCTCGACAGGCACGTCCATCGATACGAAACCATTCTCGGTTACCACCTTTTCTCCTAATAATGGCTCCGCATCGGTTCCGACAAATGTTTCCGGTCGGCTCGTGTTTAACAGCCGGGTGAATCCAGTGCCGCTACTAAGCGGACTTGCTCTGTTCAAATCGGTGAGGGCCTATATCTATTCCAGTCAGACGATTCCGGCCACCGTGACGATGGCGGCGGATCGCCTTTCCGCGACTCTCACTCCGACTGGTGACCTGCGTCCTTCGGAGGAATACACGATCCAATGGTTAGATCTCACTGGCCTTACCGGTGTCGGTCCCGCAAGCAACAGCATTTCGTTCACGACGAGCACCGGACCGGTTAACACGCCTCCAACCGTGGTCTCCGTGAGCCCTCCTCCCATGAGTGGCGACGTCGCGGTAAACTCCAAGCCCTCGGTTCTCTTCAGCGCATCGATCAATGCCGGAAGTCTAACGAATGGCTTCCGCGTATTCCAAGGCGCGACGCCGGTACCAGGTACGCTCATTTGGGATCAAGTGGTCCAGCGAGTAACGTTTATTCCAACTGCACCATTGGCGACCAGCACGACGTACACCATTCAGGCGAGCGGCTACGCGGACCTCGCCGGTAATGTGGGCGTTCCCCTGAGTACGGTATTCACGACAGCTGGTTCCTCTACGCCTGACACGTCCTCTTTCAAAGTGCAGTCGTTTACGCCCGCCGCGAATTCGATATCGATTCCCGTAAACTCGGTGATTACTCTGGTCTTCAACAAGACGGTAAACCCAACGTCGGTGCGGTCCGACACCGTACTGGTCTCGGTCGGCAGCGTCCGGATTGGCGGTTCGTATTCCATCTCGGGCGGCATCGTGACCTTTACGCCGGACGGCCCGCTGCCTTCCAACTCCACAGTCACAATTACAGCTACCGCCGGCGTGTGGGATCTGTATGCTCGCGACTGTTTCCTCGCGACGTCTTCGTTCCAGACAGCCGCCAGCACGGACACGACCGCCCCCACCGTCACATCCGTGACGCCTATGTCCGGCGCGGCGGACCAGCCAACCAATACTCCCGTCGTCATCACGTTTTCCAAGTCGCTGAATCCCGCAACCATCAATTCCAATACGTTCCGGCTATTCAGCGGAGCGACATCTTTGTACACCAGTCCCTCGTTCTCGCCGGACGCGAAGACCGTTACGTTGGGCGGATACCTCACCCTCCCCGCGAACAGCACGATCACCATCGTTGCCACCCACGACGTAATGGATCTGGCTGGCAATCCTCTTGCGGACTTCTCAAGCCAGTTCACCACGGGTGCGGGCGCGAGCTCCGACCAGCCCACCGTCGGTGCCCAACAGCCGGTGGCCGGAGCGACGAACGTACCCGCGACCTCTACGATTTCTCTCACCATGACGAAGCCCATGGCTCCCGCCACCATCGCGGGCACTGTCCACGTGACGCAGAATGGTGTATTGATCGGCGGTTCCACGCAACTGGTGGGAAGCCAGGTCATCCAATTTACGCCGTCGGCTCCGTTTTCAGCCGGCGCACTCATCCAAGTTTTCCTCGACGTCACGGCCTACGATCTCGATGGCAATGCCGTGATATTCTACTCCGGTCAATTCACGGTGGCGGGATCTTCATCGGCCGCACCCCTAACCTTCGAATCCGTAAGTCCCGAAAGCGGCGCCGAGAATGTTCCCCGAGACAGCGTGATCGAAGTCCGTTTCAGCCATCCGATCGATACGAACACCGCTGGTCCGGATAGCCTAATCGTCGAGAGCAACGGCCAACCCATCGCAGGGACCATCAGTTTCCGGGATGAGCGAACACTTCTCTTCACACCGGCCGAAGAATTTGCGCTTGCCGGAGCGCCCTACGAGATCCGCGTCAATAGCAACATTCGCGACCGTCGAGGCAACGCCGCTCCCGGAGGATCCTTCTCCTTCCGCGTGGGAGCCGACCGGGCGGAGACGCCCAGCGTAGTGGACCGCGAATGGCGGTCCGGCTCGCTGTATGTGCGATTTGATCATCCGATCGATCCGCACTCAGTGAACTCAGGCTCCATTTCGCTCGTCGGAGCTGACGGAAAGGCCGTGCCATCGAGCCTCCAGTTCGCGGAAGGAAATCGCCTCGTGATCCTCACTCCGTTCACGACGGTCAATTGGACGCCCGGCGTTTCGGTCCGAATCGACGGGCTGGAAAGCCGAAGCGGCGTCCGGCTCCGGCCATCGACGTCGGGAGTGGAAAGGCGCTAGACCGTCACGAAAGAGGTTGTCGAAGCAGAGTTCGACATCGGCTTTTCCGATGAGTACTTCCCTGCCCCATCGATTTGACAAGCCTATCGTTTAGACAGCATACTTCGGACTTCTGAGAGGTCCACGATGAAACTCCGATCCCGGTACGCGGCGTGTCTGTTGCTGTCGGCGTTCCTCACCACCATTCGAGCGGGCGACTTTGACGCGCTGCGCTGGCGCAATCTTGGGCCGAATCGCGGCGGACGGTCACTCGCGGCCGCCGGAAGCGTCAAGCGGCCGCTCGAGTATTATTTCGGCGCCGTCGGCGGCGGGCTCTGGAAAACCACGAACGGCGGGACCACCTGGCGTCCGGTTACAGATGGCCAGATTCACAGCTCATCGGTCGGCGCGGTTGCGGTGTCGGAGTCGAATCCCGACATCGTATACATCGGCATGGGCGAGACCGAGTTGCGCGGAAATATCATGCAGGGCGACGGAGTCTACAAGTCGATCGACGCCGGCAAAACCTGGAAGCACGTCGGACTCACGCAAACTCAAGCCATCTCGCGCGTGCGAATTCATCCAACCGACCCAAGCATCGTATACGTGGCCGCGCTCGGTCATCCGTATGGGCCCAATGAGGAACGGGGGGTGTTCCGGTCGAACGACGGAGGCGCCACCTGGAAACGAATCCTCTATCGCAACGATCATTCGGGAGCGATCGACCTGGCAATGGATCCGCACAATCCGCGCGTCCTCTTCGCATCCACGTGGGATGCGTACCGAACACCCTGGACCCTCTCAAGCGGCGGTCCGGGAAGCGGACTATTTCGCTCGACCGACGGGGGCGATACGTGGACCGAGATCACCCGATTCGCCGGCTTGCCGAAAGGAATCATCGGCAAAATCAACGTGAGCGTGTCCGGCGCCGATTCGAAGCGAGTCTACGCGATGGTCGAAGCCGACGATGGCGGACTCTTCCAGTCGAGTGACAGCGGCACGACATGGCTGCGTGTCAGCGCGGATCGCAAGATCAGGCAGCGGGCGTTTTACTTCTCGCGCATCCAGGCCGACCCGGACAACAGGGATACGGTCTACGCCATGAATGTCGAATTCTACCGCTCGACGGATGGCGGCAAGACGTTCCAAACGATTCGGACGCCTCACGCCGATCATCACGATTTGTGGATCGCGGAGGGCAATCCCGCTCGCATGATCAGCGCCAATGACGGAGGCGGCACTGTGTCGACGGATGGCGGAAAGACGTGGACCCCGGAGCACTATCCGACGGCGCAGATCTATCACGTCGCGACCACCACCGACTTCCCGTATCAGGTCTGCGGCGCGCAACAGGACAACACGACCGTGTGTGTTCCGAGCGACGACGGAGCGAATCTGCGCGATCCAAGAGCCGCGTCCGGGGATTGGATGTACGCCGCGGGCGGCGGGGAAGCCGGCTTCGTGGCACCGGATCCAAAGGATCCCAATATCTTCTTCGCGGGCGATCAGGCGGGGATCATCACACGCTACGATCGGCGAACCGGAAACTCGCGCGTGATCCATGTCTATCCGCTGTTCTTCTCAGGAATGCCTGCGAGCGCCTTGGGAGAGCGGTGGCAATGGACGTTTCCGATCGTTTTCTCACCGGTCGATCCAAGGATTCTCTTTACGTCTTCGCAGCATCTTTGGAAGACAACGACGCAAGGTCAGCATTGGGAGGTCATTAGTCCGGACCTCACGCGGAACGACCCCGCGACCTTGGGCGACTCCGGCGGCCCGATCACCAAGGATCAGAACGGGCCGGAAATCTACGGTACGATTTTCACGATCGCGCCTTCGCGGCATGACGTGAACACGATCTGGACTGGATCTGACGACGGCTTGGTCCAACTCACTCGCGACGGCGGCAAGACCTGGGTCAATGTGACGCCGCCCGTGATCGGTGAATTCAACCGGGTGAGTCTCATTGAAGCGTCGCCCAACGACCCCGGCGGCGCCTACGTTGCCGCGAAGCGGTTCCAGATGGACGATCGTCGTCCGTACATCTTCAAGACGCACGATTTCGGGAAAACCTGGAGCAAGATCGTGGCTGGAATTCCGGACACGGATTTTGTCCATGCCGTCCGGGAAGATCCCAAGCGCGCCGGTCTCCTGTACGCCGGCACCGAGCACGGTATTTATGTTTCTTTCGACGACGGGGCGCGGTGGCAGCCGTTGTCGCTGAACATTCCGGATACGCAGGTTTCCGACATCGTAGTCGAAAAGAACGACCTGGTCATCGCGACACATGGACGGTCGTTCTATTTGCTCGAAGACATCGGCGTCCTCCGCCAGTGGAGCCCTTCCGTCTCGAACGAAGTGACGCACCTCTTCGAACCGCGCGACGCCATCCGCTCCGTGAACCAAAGCGTCATCGACTATTCGCTGAAGTCCGCTGCCGCAGGTGTGACGCTTGAGATTCTGGACGCCGACGGGAAGCTAGTCCGCGCCTTTTCCAACTCGTCAGCGCAAGCGTCGCCTGCCGATGAATCTACTGAGACGACAAAATCACTCACAGCGAAAACCGGAATCAATCGCTTTGTCTGGGATCTGCGCTATCCGGGCCCGGTCACATTCCCGGGGATCGTCCTGCGCTGGACCTCGCCCGGCCAGGGTCCCATGGCGCCTCCCGGACAGTACACCGTCCGGCTCCGCGCGAACGGTCAGGTAAAGACACAGAAGCTCATCATCCGGAGCGATCCGCGCCTTACCGGCTTCACGGATGCAGAACTCCAGGAGCAATTCCGCCTTGCGATCGAGATCCGCGACGCGACCAGCCGCGCGCATTCCGCGGTGATCCAGATCCGCGAAATTCGGGAACAGGCGGACAAGCGTGCGGCCCAGATTGGCGACGCGCGGCTCTCCGGCCAGGTATCGGCGCTCGAAGCGAAACTCAGCGAGGTAGAACAGGACCTTTATCAGACGCGCAACCGGAGTCCACGGGACACGTTGAATTATCCTATCAAGTTGAACAATCAGCTCGCCGTACTGCAAAAGTTCGTGGATACCGGCGATGCGCCTCCGACCGATTCGGACTATGCTGTGTTCAAGGAACTGTCGGCCAAGCTCGACGCAATACTGGC
>JBDTTK010000177.1:0-7601 GCA_039930685.1 Bryobacteraceae bacterium
AACGCTGGCACATTTCGATCGTCGAGAGCCGCAGATTGGGAGTGACGAAGAACTGCGCTCCGGCCAGCATGCAGATGCGCGCGGTTTCCGGATCGAGCACGGTTCCGGCGCCAAGAATGATGGAGTCGCCGAACCGGTCCGCGAGCTTTTCGAGGGCCTTGACGGCGCCCGGAACGGTCATCGTGACTTCCGCGACGCGGATGCCGCCACGGTGCATGGCTTCGATCGCCAGCACCGCCGATTCGGCGCTGGGCGTCCGAACGACGGGAACCACTCCGATCTCGATCAGGGCAGCCAGAGTTTTCTGCTTCTGCATTTCATCCTGATCTTAGCAACCGGCATACCGGAGGCGGCCAACCGCGTGAATAGTAACGCGATATGCTAAGCGGGCCGTGTCGCACGATTCGAGCAAGTCCAAGTTGCCTGTGACGTCCGAGCCGTCGGAGCCCGAGTCGCCCTATCCGAATGCCGGTTACGCCTGGTATGTCGTCGGCGTGCTGACGCTGGTGTACGTCTTTTCTTTCATCGATAGGCAAATTCTCAGCCTGCTGGTCCGGCCAATCCGGCGCGATCTTGGGATCACAGACACGCAGATGAGCCTCCTGATGGGGTTCACGTTCGCGGTCTTTTACACGTTTTTCGGAATTCCGCTGGGACGCCTGGCGGATTCGCGCAGCCGGCGAGGACTGGTCGCCTGGGGTTTCGCGCTGTGGAGCCTGTTTACGGCAGGGTGCGGGCTGGTCCGCAATTTCGGGCAGATGCTCCTGTGCCGCGTAGGCGTGGGAGTCGGAGAGGCGGCGTTGTCACCGTCGGCCTATTCGCTGATTTCGGATTACTTTCCGCCAGACCGGCGGTCGACGGCGCTGAGCGTATACGGCGCGGGCATCTATCTCGGGTCAGGCCTCGCGTTCTTCCTTGGCGGGATCGTTGTCAATCTCGCATCGGGGAAGAACTACCTGCTTCCGCTGCTCGGCGAGATTCGCGGTTGGCAGATGATCTTCTTCCTGGTGGGGTTGCCCGGACTGCTGCTGGCGCCGCTGCTGTTGACGGTCCGGGAGCCGGTCCGGCGAGGCGTCCGAGTGGGAGCGGAGAAGCTGTCGCTGTCCGAGGTCGCTTCGTATGTGAAGGAGAATCTGGGAACGTTTTTGTGCCACAACTTCGGCTTCGCGTTCATTTCGTTCACGACATACGCGGCGGCGGCGTGGATTCCGACGTACTTCGTACGGCACTTCGCGTTGAAAGAAGGGTCGGCGGGAATCAGCTTCGGGATGATCGTCACAACCGCGGGCGTGCTCGGCGTGATCGTCGGCGGGAGGGTCGCCGACTGGATGCGGAGCCGGGGTATCGTTGACGCAAATCTTCGCGTGCCGCTCTACGCGATCCTCCTCGAGCTGCCCATCGGCATAGGGTTCCTGCTGACCCAAGACCTCAATCTCGCGATGGTTCTGTTGTTTTTCTCCACGTTCCTGACCAGCGCGCCGTTCGGATGCGCTCCAGCGGCGATCCAGCAGATCATGCCGAACAACATGCGGGCGCAGGCTTCTTCGCTGTACCTGTTCGTGAACAACATCATTGGGATTGGCCTCGGTCCGACGGCGGTGGCGCTGTTCACTGAGAAGGTGTTTCACGACGATGCCGCGGTTGGGCAGTCGCTGTTATGGACCGGGGTCATGGGAAAGGTGACAGCCTGCGTGCTGCTCGCGGTTGGACTCGCGCAAATCAGGAAGAGCGTTGAGCGGCTGAAGGTCTATCTAGCGAGCCACTAGCATCGCGTTGGTTCGGCGCGGCGCCAAACCGCAGTTCCGTCGCGATGAAAGTTCTCTAACCTGCAATAATAGAGGTGCTGTGAAGATACGCCTGATTCTGCCCACCTTGTTGGTGGTTGTTAGCGCGTTCCTGCTGGCGCAACAACCTGGAAGCGTTCAAGAAAGAGCTTCGTCCGATCCTCAGTCCGGAAAGCCAGCGGTGGCCCTACCGGCGGAACCACCCGACGCTCCCGTGGAGTTCGTGTGTCCGATGGATCCGGACGTTCGTTCGTCGCAGCCCGGCAAGTGTCCGCGCTGCGGAATGAAGCTAGTTGCGGGAATTCCGGAAATGCTGGAGTACCAGGTCGCGCTGACGACGGAGCCCAAGGCGCTGAAGGCCGGGGCGCCGGTTGAGTTGCGGTTCGATATCACGAATCCGAAGGACCACAAGCGGGTGAAGGATTACGAGATCATGCACGAGAAGCTGTTCCACATGTTCATCGTGAGCCAGGATCTCAGTTTCTTTGTGCACGACCATCCGATTAAGGGTGACGATGCCATGTTCCGGCTGAAGACGGAACTTCCGAAACCCGGCCTATATCGCATTCTGAGCGACTTTTATCCGAAGGGCGGCACTCCGCAGTTGATTGCGAACACGGTCATCGTTCCCGGAGCGCCATTCGATCCGCACACGACGCTGAAGCCGGACGTAGGCGTGCAGAAGGGCGCGAACATGGACGTTTCGCTGGTCACAGAGCCTGCCGTGCCGATCGCCGGGATGAAGACGCTGATGTTCTTCAAGCTGTCCACCGCCGACGGTTTTGAGCCGTATATTGGCGCGTGGGGCCACATGCTGGCGGCGAGCGAAGATCTCGTGGACATGATCCACAATCACCCGTTCATCGCCGATGGCGGTCCGAACGTGCAGTTCAATATGATTTTTCCCCGGCCGGGGATCTATCGCGTGTGGGTTCAGTTCCAGCGCAAAGGCGTCGTGAACACCCTCGCGTACAACATCCCGGTCGTCGAATTGAAGTAGCCGGATTGAAGTAGTTCGCCCGAATCCCGTTTCCCAGGAGCCTCCTTGACGACCGACCTTGCCGCGTACGCGCTTCGCGACACCGCGGATATCCTTACCCCCGCGTTGCTGATTTACCCCGACGTAGTAGACGCCAACATCCAGACGACCATCCGGATTCTCGGCGACGCCGGACGCTGGCGTCCGCACGTGAAGACGGCGAAGCTTGCCTACACCATGCGCCGCATGGTGGAACTGGGCGTGAAGCAATCCAAGTGCGCGACGACAGCCGAATTGTCGACGGCGTGCGAGGCGGGCATGAGCGACGTCCTGCTCGCGTATTCGATGGTGGGCGCCAATGCGCGGAGGGTCCGGGAGATTGCAGCCCGGTTTCCGAACGTGCGCCTCTCCGTGCTGGTGGAGACCGCGGAACAAGCCGCGGCGTGGACCGGCAGCCCGCTCGGTATTTTTGTCGATGTGAATCCCGGCATGAACCGCACCGGCGTCTCGCAGGACCGGGCGGATGAAGTCGACCGGATTGTGCGGTCGGCTCGTGCGGCTGGAATTGCGGTGCGCGGCCTGCATTATTACGACGGCCATGTGCGCGACGCCGACATGGATGCGCGCCGCAAGACGGCGTTCGCGGGTTACGACAAGCTGATGGAGATCGTCGCCGTCGTGGAGAAGGGCGGTCCGGTCGAAGAAGTCATCACGTCCGGGACGCCGTCGTTTCCATGTGGTGCGGAGTATCCGGGGTTCCTGGGCGCGAAGTTCATCCATCGGGTATCGCCGGGTACGGTCGTCTACAACGACACGTCGAGTCTTGTGCAACTGCCGGGACTGGGGTATCAGCCGGCGGTGGCGATTCTGTCGAGCGTGGTGAGTCACCCCAAGCCCAACGTGGCGACTTGCGACGGAGGCCACAAATCCGTGTCGGCCGACGAAGGCGTTCCGACGTGCGCGGTGCTTGGCCGTCCGGATGCGACCCCGATGAAGCCGAGCGAAGAGCATCTGCCGATCGAGTTCGCGAGCGGCGTTCCAGCGATAGGGGAATTGCTCTACTTGATTCCGCGGCATGTCTGCCCCAGCGTCAACAACTTCGACTACGCGCTGCTGGTGCGCGAAGGAAAGATTGTCGCGGTCGAGCCGGTGACGGCCCGCGGCCATGAGACGCGGCTCGCGGCAACCGCTTAGGCTCGGGCTAGACCCCAACCGGGGCGTGTTATCGTAGTCGAACAACGGAGGAGCTTGAGCTTTTCATGAAAGTGCTTTGGACACTTCTTTTCGCTAGCCTTGCCTTTGCTCAGCCGCCTTCACCCGCCCCTGCCGCCGGGAAAGATCCTAAGGCGCCGACAGATCCTGGCATCCCGGTTACGAGCCAACTCGTAATCAATAAGTGCAGTGCGTGCCATCACAAAGACGATAAGGGCAACCTTACGCGTATCTCTTGGGAACGCACGACGCCCGAGGGTTGGCAGCAGGCCATCAAGCGGATGGTCCGCCTGAACGGGCTGACGCTGACTCCGGACGAAGCGCGGCAGATCGTAAAATACCTCAGCAATCATCACGGGCTGGCGCCCGAAGAGGCCAAGCCGGTGATGTACATCGCCGAGCATCGGATGATCGACGAAAAGATCCCGAGTCCGGTGGTCCAGAACACGTGCATGATCTGCCATGCGATCGGGCGCGCGGCGTCCTGGCGGCGGACCAAGCAGGAATGGTCGCTGCTGGTCGATATGCATGCGGGTTATTTCCCGGTCGTCGAGTTCCAGGGATTCCGGAGTTTCCCGCGTCCGGCGGACGCGCCTCCCTTACCTCCGGGCACCGATACGCGGCAGCCGTCGGATCAGTCCATTGACTATCTGGCGAAGACCTACGGCCTGCAGTCGCCGGAGTGGTCGGCGTGGCAGGCGCGGATGCGCGCTCCGAAGTTGGCGGGCCGCTGGCTGATTTCGGCGACGATGACCGGCAAGGGCAAGTTCGTCGGCGAGATGACGGTAGAGAAGTCTGCCGCCACGGATGACGAGTTCACGACCAACATCACGCTGCACTCCGTGCGCGACGGTTCAACCTGGAAACGGCAAGGCAAAGCGCTCATTTACACGGGTTATGCATGGCGCGGGCGGTCCACGAGCACCAGCGACTCAGTGAAGGAAATGCGCGAGGCGATGTGGGTCGCGCCGGACCAGAATTCGGCGGAAGGCCGCTGGTTTTGGGGAGCCTACGACGAATCCGGATTCGACGTAACGCTGCAGCGCGCGGGCGAAGCGACTCAAGTAATGGGCACCGACCGGACCGCGTTGAAAGCCGGTTCAACCGGCGTCAAAGTGCGGATCCTGGGCGACCGCTTTCCGACTGGGTTGACCGCGGACGACTTCGACTTCGGGTCCGGCGTCACCGTGAAGCGAGTCGTGGGATCGTCCGTGAATGATGCGACGGTGGAAGTCGACGTCGACGCCAAGGCGATTGCGGGAAAGCGTGACGTCTCGGTGCGGCGCGCGGTACTGCCGAATGCGCTGGCCGTGTACGAGAAGGTCGATTACATCAGAGTTTCGCCGGATTCGGCGTTGGCGCGTTTGGGCGGCACGACGCATCCGAAAGGCTTCCAGCAGTTCGAGGCGGTGGGCTACACGAACGGGCCTGACGGCAAGCCGAATACTCCGGACGATATTGACCTGGGTCCGGTGGACGCGGAGTTCTCGATCGAGGAGTTCCACGCCGTGTACGGCGACGACGACAAGGACTTCATCGGTACGCTGTCCAAAGACGGATACTTTACGCCGGCGAGCGAGGGTCCGAATCCGAAGCGCCAGCACGGCCGCAACAATTATGGCGACGTGTGGGTGGTAGCGACGGCGAAGAACGAGAAAGACAAAGAAGGCAAGCCGTTGGTTGGAAAATCGTACCTTGTGGTTACGGTGCCGCTCTACGTAGTGTGGGATCAGCCCGAGATTGCCCAATGAGCCGCGCGGTAAAGGTATTAGCGAGATGACTCCAACAATTGCAACGGCGGCGTTCCGCCAAGGCGAATTCCACGCCTTTGACGGCGGCGGGCAGCAATTCCTGTACATGGTGCCGAGTGGCGGCATCTTTGCGGTCGACGACGCGGCTCGTGTGGTGCTCGATTGCGTGAAGCGCGGCGCGGCGTCCCACGAGGACATGCTGGCGGCGGGCGCGCAGCGCGGCATCGAGCGCGAAGCGATGGAAGAGGCGATCTTCGAGCTGTACGGATCGCATGCGATCGCGCCGGTGGACAAGCCGTGGGTGTCTCCGCTGCAAGAAGCGCCGGCGAAATTTCCCCTGCAAACGCTGGTGATCAACGTCACCAACCAGTGCAATCTATCCTGCGAATATTGCTACGAATTTGGCGAGGACAAGGTCGCGACGCCTGAGGGCAAGCCGAAGTTCATGGACTGGGACACGGCGCGGCAGTCCGTCGACTATCTCTTCGCGGAGTCCGCCGGGCGGCGCGCTGTGCACATCACGTTCTTCGGCGGCGAGACGCTGATGAACTTCGGCTTGATCAAGCAGGTGGTCGACTATGCGCGCGAGAAGGCGCACGGCGAGGGCCGCTACATCGACTTCAGCCTGACGACCAATGCCACGCTGCTGACGCCGACCATCATTGAATACCTTTCCGAGAACCAGATCGGCGTGACCGTGAGCATGGACGGACCGAAGGAACTGCACGATCAGCTCCGCGTGTTCGCCAACGGCAAAGGCAGCTACGACATTATCGAGCCGCGGGTCCGCGAATTGTTGAAGAACCATCGGACGCGTCCGATTACGGCGCGCGTCACCATGACGAATCGCGCGATGGACGTCATGAAGACGTACCGCCACCTCCATGATGAGCTGGGTTTCTGGGAGGTCGGCTTTGCGCCGGTGACGACGGCTCCGAACCGGCTGTACGCCATCAATGAGCCGGGCATGGACCGCGTGCTCGAACAATTCCGCGAATTAGCGGATGAGTACCTCGAATTCGCACTGCGCGGAGAGCATCACGGCTTCTCGAACGTCAGCGACACGCTGGCGGAACTGCACCAGGGCGTGAGCAAGTCGCATCCATGCGGCGCGGGTCTCGGCCTCTTGGGCGTCGGGCCTTCGGGCGACTTGGCGCCGTGCCACCGCTTCGTCGATTCGGACGTACATTCGCTGGGGCACATCTCGACGGGCCTCGATCTCGCGAAGCAGGCGGACTTCCTGAATCGCGGGCACATCAATACGAAATACGACTGCCACTCCTGCTGGGCGCGTCCCGTGTGCGCGGGCGGATGCCACCATGAGGCGTTCGTGCGCTACGGTGACACGGGCCACGCGAATTTGCATTACTGCGATTGGATCCGCGGCTGGACTGATACGGTCCTGCAGATTTACGGGACCATCGCCGCCAAGAATCCCAAGTTCCTCGAACACTTCACGGAAAGGAAAGCCGCATGAGGCACCTCAAGGCGATCAACAAGAAAGCGCAGCGCATCGACGATTTCATCGCGAGCGCGGATGAGGACGTGGTGGCGCTACAGGGTCCGCAGGGCCAGCGTCCGCACGTTCCGATGGGCTGCTCGCTGGTCTTCTCACCGGGCTGGGAAGTGGATTCGGCGGGCGGAACAGCGGGTCTTTGCCAGCCGGTGGAGCGCGACATCTACGACTGTTACATCACGTGCTTCTGGCCGGCGCAGGTTCCGGATCACCTGAACAACTATCCGGATTGGGCCGGCAAGTGCGCGGTCGCCACTAAAGACTGGAAGAACATCGACCTTGTCTTTCCATAGAACGCCTTTCGATAGGAAGCATTCGTCCATGCGTATTGCACTGCGTTTTCTCACTGCCGGATCGCT
>JBDTTK010000178.1:0-7531 GCA_039930685.1 Bryobacteraceae bacterium
TCGAATCATTCGCCAATTGGATGTAGACTCGGCAAATGCGAATCGATCGACAGCCGCTAGGAATGTTCTTAATGGTCCTGCTTCCCCTGCAAGTGTTGGCGCAGTTTCCTCGCGCGAAGCCGGAAGAGGTTGGGATCTCTTCGGAGCGGCTGGGCCGGATTCGCGAGCAGATGAAGTTGGACGTCGAGCGTAAGGTGATTCCTGGCGGCGTCCTCTTGATTGCGCGCAACGGCAAAATTGCCGCGCTGGACACCGCAGGTTTTCAAAACCGCAAGGTACAAACGCCGATGAAAACGGATACGATCTTCCGGATCGCTTCGATGTCCAAGCCGATCGTTTCCGTGGCGGCGATGATTCTGTCGGAAGAGGGCAAGCTCGATATCGGAGCTCCGGTTGCCCAGTATCTTCCCGAGTTCAAGGACGTCAAGGTCGGCGCGGAGAGGGTAGCTCCGAAACGAGCGATGACGGTGCAGGACCTCCTGCGGCACACGTCGGGGCTGACCTACGGAATCTTTGGAAGCTCGCCGGTTGATGCGATGTACCAGAAGAGCGGCGTTCTATTCGCCAGCAAGTCGCTGAAGGCGATGGTCGAGACGATTGCGTCCTTTCCGTTACTGCACCAACCGGGTGAGGCGTGGGAGTACAGCGTGTCGACCGATGTCCTCGGCCGCGTCGTCGAAGTGGCGAGTGGCATGGAACTTGACAAGTTTGTTGCGACGCGCATTACGGATCCGCTAAAGATGCCGGATACGGGTTTCTATCTGACCAAGGCGCAAGCCGCGCGGCTTGCGATTCCGGACGCAATGATCGCGTTACCGCCGGGAGACATCACAGCTCGGCCCGCGGTGCTTTCGGGCGGCGGCGGAATGCTCTCAACGGCGGGTGACTACGCGCGTTTCTGTCAGATGCTCTTGAACGGCGGGGAGTTGGATGGCGTTCGCATTCTCGCGCCGCACACGGTGGCACTGATGACATCGGACCAGCTTCCGCCGGGCATCGAGCGTCACACGCCCGTCGCGATTGTTCTCGACGCATTCGGGCCGACGGCGGAGATGGGCACCGGATTCGGATTGGGGTTCGCGGTCCGTACGTCGGCCGGGCGCAACCCGGTGCCGGGGTCAGTCGGCGATTTCTCCTGGGCCGGAATTGCAGGCACCTTCTTCTGGGTGGATCCCAAGGAAAAGCTGGTCGCAGTGCTCATGATCCAGGTGCCGCAACTGATCAACGTTCCGTACTGGCGTCAGACGCGGACGCTGGTGTATCAGGCGCTGCTGAAATAGCTTTCTGCCGTACTCGCAACTCGCTACGGGAGCTTCACCCGCGGAACGCCGGCCGGATTTTCGCTGGTGAGCGTCTTCAGCCAGGTGACGATCGACTGGATTTCGGACGGCGCGAGACGCGTGCCCAACTGGAATTCGGCCATCCGCGAGACGGCGTCTTCGAGCGTGGCAACCTCGCCGTTGTGGAAATATGGCCCCGTCTTCTCGACATTGCGGAGCGACGGAACTTTGAAGAACATCTTGTCGTCCGCCGCCTTGGTGACTTCGTAGCGGCCGAGGTCCTTTTGATTCGGATAGGGCTTCTGCTGTCCAAGCTTTTGGAAGGTGGCACCCCCGACGTAGGTCCCGTTGTGGCATTGGCCGCAGCCGGTCATCATGAATGTGTGCAGGCCCTGGCGCTCGGCGGCAGTGAGTGCCGTGGAATCGCCTTTGAGAAACTGATCCCACTTGGCCGGCGTGACGAGCGTCCGTTCGAAGGCGCCGATCGCGTTGGCGATGTTGTCGAACGTGATGGGGTTGGCATCGCCCGGGAACGCGGACCGGAACGCGGCTTCGTAGGACGGGTCGGATCGAATGGCGGCGACGGCCGCCTTTTCGGACGGCAGCGCCATCTCAATGGGATTCAGGATCGGCCCCTTGGCCTGCTCCTCGACGGTGCCCGCGCGGCCATCCCAAAACTGCGCGACGTGGCCTGCGGCATTGAACACGGTTGGAGAATTGCGGGTTCCATGCTGGTTGTTGAAGCCTGGCGACGTAGGTCGCCGGTCGACTCCGTAGGTGTTGAGGTCGTGGCAGCTATTGCACGAGATCTTACCGTCCTTTGACAACCGGGTCTCGAAGTAGAGGGTCCGGCCGAGAGAGACCTTGGCCGGACTAAGCGGATTGGCGGGTGACTCGATCGCATCCGGCAGAGGCGCGAACATGCGATTCATCATCATGCCGGGGCCCATACGCGCGGGCATCGCTGTTGCATCGGGCTTCATGCCTTCATGGTTCATCGCGCCAGAGCCGGAGGCGCGACGGCAACATTGCGGGGATTGCTGGGCGGCGAACGGGACGGCGAGGAAAGCGAGAGCGATCCAGAGTTTCATTTTGAGTGCCTCCTCAGAACTTATTCATAAGGGCACGCTGCTGGCCTAAGCGTGGGGTCCGCTGCCTTAACGAGTTGGGGCGAAAAGAGGTCTCTTCGAGGATGGTTTGGGTGTGTTAGATCACGCTACTTGGGTGAGTTACACACGTGTGCGCGAGCGCCGCGCCCGGTCGGTTCCGGCCAAGAAAGTGTCATCTTGAGTCCATCCGGATCGAAAACGACCCGCAAGGCACGTTACGATCAGCGAATGGGAAAAACTCGACTTGAGGCGTTCAGCGATGGCGTGCTCGCGATCGTCATCACGATCATGGTGTTGGAGCTGAAGAAACCGCACGGCGTCGACATTCACGCCCTGGAGTCGCTAGTTCCTTCGCTGCTTGACTACTTGTTGAGCTTCATCTATGTGGGGATTTATTGGAACAATCACCACCATTTGTTCCATTCGACAACGGTGGTGAGCGCCGGGGTGCTGTGGGCGAATCTCCATCTGTTGTTTTGGCTTTCGCTGTTTCCTTTCGCCACCGGATGGATGGGCGAGAATCATGCGGCCCCGCTGCCGACGGCGGCGTATGGTGTCGTGCTCCTGATGGCAGGCGTTGCGTATTACATCCTCCAGAACGTGATCAAGTCGTCTCAGGGAAAGAATTCGCTTCTGGCGATGGCGTTAGGAACCGATTGGAAGGGACGGCTGTCGCCAGTCGTTTATCTGGTGGGCATCCCGATTGCGTTTGTCCAGCCGTGGATCTCGAACGCCCTTTATGCAGCGGTGGCGATGTGGTGGCTGGTTCCCGATAAGCGGATCGAGAGAGTGCTTCAGGAACACCAGCACAATGCATAGCGCGAGCGCAGTTCGCGCGCGCCTTGTTATTTCCGCAAGGGACCGCTAAACCAGATTCCGTTTGGTGCGTCCGACCGCGCGGCCGCGATGTCAGGCCATCCATCGCCGTCCAGATCTCCGACGGCAACTCCGTAGACAGCGCCTTTGCCGTCGTTCCAGGAAATCTCGTGGAAGGCATTGGCTTTGCCATCGCTGAAGAAGACGGAACCTGCCGCTTCCTGATAGCCAACTACGATATCCGGCTTGCGGTCGCGGTTCATGTCGGCGATAGCGATGGAATAGGGCGAATTCTTCTTGGTGCCCAGTGCGACCGGCGCGGCAAAAGTCCGATTGCCGGTGTTGCGGTAGAGGAAGAGGCCGCGTTGCTCATCGCCGACGACGATGTCCGGCTTGCCGTCGCCATCGAGGTCGGCCGCGGCGGCGGCACGAATGTTGGAGTGCTCGGGTCCGACAGGGCTTGGCTTCGCGGCGAACGTTCCGGAGCCGTCGTTCCAGAAAATGAGGTTCTGCCCGCCATCACGGTGCGGAACGAGGAGGTCGACAAAGCCGTCGCCGTCTAAGTCCATGGCAACGATGATGGTCGCGGATTCGGTCGCCAAGGGATTGCACTCCAGGAAGGAGCCCTTGCCGTCGTTGAGGCAGATGAAGCTGGGTTTTCCGGCTTTACCGCCGCCGCTGCGATTCGCGACCAGGATATCGGGCCGGCGGTCGCCGTTCACGTCGGCGAGCGTGATGTAGCGCGTGGACCATTCCGGACGGCCGAAGGAACCTGCGGCGCGGAAGTGCCCTTTGCCATCGTTCAAATAGACGAGTTTCGGGTCAGGGCGGTCGTTGCTGACCACGAGGTCGAGAGAGCCGTCGCCGTTGAGGTCAGCGAGCGCGGCGGAGTAGGTGCGGTCCGGAGCCGTGCCGATGGATTCCGGCTTGAACTGGCCCTTGCCGTCGCCCCGGAACAGCAGGTTGGTGAGCGGCCAATGACGGCCCTTCGCGAGGACGATATCAAGATGGCCGTCGCCGTCTACATCCCCAATACTCACGCTAGCGGAGGTTTCGCCCTTTGGTTCGAGGAGCATCACGCGATCGAACGAGCGCGTCGTCGGGGTTTCTTCAGTCGTTGCCGATGGAACAAGCAACGCTGCGAGTACCAGGCAGAGGAAGGCGGTCCGTGACAGAAGTTTATAGCGAAGGGCGTAGCGGCCGGGTCGCCTTTTCGGTCTATTCTCAATCATGCGGATACGGACTTCGGCTTTCTCGAGGCGCGACTGGTTGACCGGCGCGATCGCTACGCTCAGTGTACCCGCATTGGGCGCGGAGGCCGACTGGCCCGCGTTCCGCGGAGTGGGCGGCGGGGGAACCGCGGACGGCTATCCGCTACCGACCTCGTGGAATGCGGACGACGCGGCGGGAAAGCTCTCCCACGTGAAATGGAAGGCGGCGGTCCCCGGCCTCGGGCACTCGAGTCCGATCGTGCTGGGTGATCGCGTCTATTTGTGCTCGGCGATTCGGAAAGAGGGGAAGGCGCCGCTTAAGATCGAGCGCGGCGGCGCTCCAACAGCGGCCAAAGACGACGACGAGCAAAGTTGGGTGGTGCTTTGCTATGACGCGGCGACCGGAAAAGAGCGGTGGAAGCAAGTCGCTCGGGACGCAAAGCCGCGCGCGACGCGTCACGACCAGGCGACGCATGCGAATACGACGCTCGCGACCGATGGAAAGAAGCTAGTCGCGTTCTTTGGGTCCGAAGGCATGTTCTGCTACGACCTCGACGGAAAGCTGCTGTGGAGCCGCGACCTCGGTGTCATCAACATCAGCAAATACGGCATCGGCTGGGGCTATGCGAGTTCGCCGGCGGTTTACCAGAACCACATTGCGATCGTGTGCGACGATCCGGCGAATCCGTTCATGGCAGTGCTCAGTCTCGACGACGGGAAGGAACTCTGGCGCGTTTCGCGCAAGGGAATCTGCGAGCGAAGTTGGGGCACGCCGTATATCCACGCCGGTGCGTCGGCAACGCAGGTGGTGACGAACGGGTGGCCGTGGGTTGTTTCCTACGATCTCGAAACGGGCAAAGAGCTGTGGCGGATCGCTTCCGGCGGCGACAACCCGATTCCGACGCCTTTCACGGCGAACGGATGGATCTATGTCACGAACGCGCATGGAGGAAAGGCCCCCGTGTTTGCGATCCGGCCCGAGGCGCGGGGCGACATTTCCTTGACGGATGGCGCGACGTCGAATCCAGGAGTGGTGTGGTCGGCGCCGCAGATGGGCTCGTACATTTCGACGCCCGTTGTGTACGGCGACTATCTCTATCTCGGGACCAACATGGGCGTGGTGCGGTGCCTTCATGCCAAGACGGGCGAGAAGATGTACGAGGAGCGGTTGTCGTCCGATGCGCAGATGTACGCGTCGCTGGTGGCGGCGGACGGCAAGGTCTTTTGCCCGTCGCTTGACGGCGAGGTGTATGTGCTGAAGGCGGGTCCGAAGTTTGAACTGATTTCGCGGAATAAGATGGGCGCTCCGTGCTTTGCGACTCCGGCGATCTCGAAGGGGACGATCTACGTCCGGACGACGGAGAGCCTGGTGGCGGTCGGGTAGAGGCCAGCGCGATCCCGAGCCGGGGTATGCTACCCCCATGCGCATCCGGACGAAATTCTGCGTGATCACGGCGCTCGTTGCGCTTACCGCGGTGGCGGCGTCGACGAGTGAGATTGAAGCGATTCTGGCGAATCGCGTGGACGAGGGCAAGAAAGCCGTCGCGATCGTGGTCGGGACGATTTCGCCGGAAGGCCGTGAGATCGTCGCGCGGGGCACGCTGACAAAGGGCGGGTCCGAAAAGGTGAACGCGGACTCCGTCTTTGAAATCGGCTCGATTTCGAAAGTGTTCACGGCGCTGCTGCTCGCCGACATGATTGAGCGTGGCGAGGTGACGGCCGACACCCCGGTGGCGAAGCTCCTGCCGGACTCCGTCAAGGTTCCGGAGCGAAACGGAAAACAGATTACGCTGCTCGATTTGTCGATGCAGATTTCGGGTCTGCCGCGGATGCCGACGAATTTCAGGCCCGCGGATCCGGAGAATCCGTTCGCGGACTACACGGCGGCGAAGCTCTACGAGTTTCTAAACGGGTATGCGTTGACGCGCGATATCGGGGAGAAATACGAGTACTCGAATCTCGGGGTAGGACTGCTGGGTTTCGCGCTGGCGCGTAAGTCGGGCATGACATACGAAGAATTGCTCCGGAAACGGATTCTGGTTCCGCTGGGGATGACGAGCACGTCGATCACGCTTTCGGCGGACCAGAGGAAGAGGCTCGCGATCGGACACGATGCGGGGCTGAATCCTGTGAAGAACTGGGATCTTGACGCACTTGCGGGCGCGGGCGCGATCCGGTCGACAGTGAATGACATGCTGAAGTTTGTTGCGGCGAATCTCGAACTGACGCCGTCACCCTTGCAGGCCGCGATGCGGAGAATGCGGTCCGTGCACCGCGACACGGGCGTTCCGGACCTCGAGATCTTGATGGCCTGGCATCGCTTCAATAAATACGGAACGGCGATCGTTTGGCACAACGGCGGAACCGCCGGATACCGGACGTTCGCCGGGTTCGACATGGCGGCAAAGAAAGGCGTTGTGGTGCTATGCAATACGTCGCTCGACAACGACGATCTGGGGCGCCACATTCTCGAGGCGAAGTGGCCGGTAAAGAAATTCGAGGCGCCCAAGCCGGAGATCAAGGTCGATCCAACGATTCTCGCGAGTTACGCGGGCGAGTATGCGTTGGGTCCGGCGACGGCCACGGTCACGGCAGAGGGTTCACGGCTGTTCGTTCAGCTCACGGGCCAACCAAAGTTTGAACTATTCGCATCTGCCGAGAGCGAGTTCTTCCTGAAGGTGGTGGAGGCGCAGGTCAGTTTCGTGCGCGACGAGGGCGGTAAAGTGACCCATCTGGTCCTCCATCAAAATGGAGCGAATCAGAAAGCAATGAGGAAGTAGTAGGCGGCCAGCGTGCCATGCTGGAGAGACGATGAGAGACGCACAGACAATCGAAACGGAGCTGATGGAGATCAGCGCGATCCAGGATGATTCGGTGAAGCTCGAGCGGATTATTGCCTGGTGCGCGACGTATCCGGACGAGATTCCGTTTGCGATGAAGCAGCTAATGGGCGGCGGGGCCGGAGACGGTCGAAAATCTGGCTGAGGGTTCCGTGACGTAGGTCGGGAACGCCGTAGCCTCTCTTGCGGTCGCGGTGGTATATCATATCTGATTGACATGTAGCCTTTGACGGATCGCGACGGCGCGAGTATTCTGTCCTAGAGGTTCGGAGAAG
>JBDTTK010000179.1:0-7520 GCA_039930685.1 Bryobacteraceae bacterium
TCTGGAGCGCATTCCGTCCGACGCGGCGGTGCTTTGGCAGAAAACCGGACTAGGAAACGAACCGGCCGGCACGCCGTCCGATCCTGATAAGCAGTCCGGGGAAGAGAAGCGGCCACTGTGGCCCTTCATCCTCTTAGTATTGTTGATAGTAGCGGTGGTCGAATCCGTTTTCGCGAACCGGTATGTAGCGAGCGAGACGGAGGAAGCGAAGCGAAAGGCTCAATTGGAAGCCGCCTAAGCAGCGCAGCACCGAAGTGCGATCGTCCGCCGGGCCGGGATGGAACCCCAACCGTGAGGGAGGGGATTTGAAGCCGAATCCCCAACCGTAAGGGAAGGGACCGGTTTCCGCCGATAAGTTGAAGAGAGGGTTTACGGCATGAATACCGAGCAATTGAACGCCTACCTCGCGAAACTGGAAGCGCGGATGCGCCTGGCCACCTGGTGGCAGGGACTTGCGATCGCCGCCGCCTCCGCACTCGGCGCTACCGTGGCCCTTGTTTGGATCGCGAACAGCTTTGCGTTCTCCGCCGCCAGCCTGACCTGGAGTCGCGTGGCCCTGTTCCTCTCGCTTGCCCTCGCACTCGCGTTCGCCCTCATCGTTCCCCTGCTGCGGATCAATCGCCGGCGCGCCGCCGGACGCGCCGAGAAGACGTTTCCGCAGTTTGAACAACGCCTGCTGACGTTTGCCGAGCGCGCCAAAGGCGGGGATCCCTTTGTCGAACTCCTCGCCGAAGACGCCGGACGCGTGGCTGCGCAGAGCGCGCCGCAACGCATCGTTACCCCGCAAACCATCTTTGCGATGATCGGATCGTTCGCGGTCGCCGCCGGAGTCCTGCTCTGGCTCATCCTTGCCGGGCCGGGTTATCTTGGGCACGGAGCGTCGCTCCTTTGGGCCGGAATGCCCAAGAACGGCGCGAGCGTGCGCTATTACGACATCGTCGTCGAGCCGGGTAATCGGACCGTCCGAAGGAAGTCGGATCAGGCCGTTCGTGCGCGCCTCGTGGGGTTCATGTCGCCACAAGTACGCTTGTTTGCGCGCTTCAACGGCGCGGCGAAATGGGAGCCGGCCGTGATGCGGCCAATCGGCGAGTCCTACGAGTTTGTTTTTGCCGGACTGAATGAATCCGTCGAATATTATGTCGAGGCATCCGGCGTCAAGTCGGAGACGTTTAAGCTGATCGCCGCGGACCTGCCGAATATCGGGCGCATCCGGGTCGTCTACCATTTCCCGGGCTGGCTTGGCCTGCCGGATGCCACCGAGGATCCAGGCGGCGACCTCCGCGCTGTCGAGGAAACCGTGGCCGAAGTCTCCGCCGCGCCGGACAAGCCGATCGCCAACGGCGTCATCGTTCTCGAAGACGGCACTCGCCTGCCTCTCGCGACGAACAACGGACGCGTTTCCGTCAAGGTGCCGATCAAGAAGGACGGCATGTATCATTTCGCGTCCATCGAAGGCGGCAATATCGCGCTTGGGAAGGACAGCGGGCAGGAGATCCGCCTCAGCGAAGACTTCTTCATCGAAGCCCGCAAGGACGGCGAGCCGATCGTCAAGATCACGCGCCCCGGCCGCGATGCCAAAGTGAATCCCGTCGAGGAAGTGCCGATTGCGGTCGAAGCCGAAGACGATTTCGGCCTGCGCGAACTCAACCTGCACTACTCGGTCAACGGCGGACCCGAAAAAACGATCGCCCTCATGAACGGGCGCAACCTCAAGAAAGCAGACGGACAGACGCTGCTCGCGCTTGAGGACTTCAAGATGCAGCCCGGCGATGTCGTCGGTATGTACGCGACTGCTCGCGACGCCCGCCAGCAAGCGCGCACCGACATGTTCTTTGTGGAGGCGCAGCCCTTCGAACGCGAGTACTCGCAGTCGCAGGAGTCGGGCGGCGGCGGTGGCGGCGGGGACGACCAGCAACAGCAGATCTCGCAACGCCAGAAAGAAATCATCAGCGCCACGTCCAACGCACTGCGCGGCGGCACGGCGGCGTCGGCCGAAAACGCCAAATTCGTCGCCGACATGCAGACCAAGCTCAAGGCGCAGGCGCAAACGCTCATCGAGCGCATGAAGGCCCGGCAACTTGCGGGAACCAACCAGGACTTCCAGGCCTTCGTCAAGGAGATGGAAGCTGCATCGAACTCCATGGGGCCGGCCGCGGACAAGCTCAAAGCCCGTGCGTGGAAGGATGCGCTCTCGCCCGAGCAGGTCGCGCTGCAGCACCTGCTGCGCGCCGAGGCGTTACGCCGTCAGATCCAGGTTGCTTTCGGGAACAAAGGCGGCGGGGGCGGCGGAGGACAAGGCCGCGATCTCGACAACCTCTTCGACCTCGAACTCGATACCGAGAAGAATCAGTACGAGACCGGCCAGCAGCAATCCTCGGCCGAGCAGAAGCAGAAGGATATCGACGAGGCTCTGCAAAAGCTGGAGCAGTTGGCTCGCCGCCAGCAGGAACTAGCCGATCAGCAGAAGAAAGATTCCAAGGCTGCTTTCGACCAACGCTGGCAACAGGAAATGCTGCGCCGCGAAGCGGAAGAACTGCGGAAGCAGATGGAGCAGTTGCAGCGCGGTTCGCAATCGCAGCAATCGCAGGGTCAGCAGTCCGGCCAGCAGTCGCAAGGCGGGCAGCAGTCGCAAAGCGGTCAGCAATCGCAAAGCGGTCAGCAGAGCAGCCAGCAACAGCAGCAGTCGAAGATGTCGCAATCCGCGCAGGACAAAAAACTGAAAGACGCCTTCGACCGCATTTCGAAGGCGACCGAAGACATGCGCCGCGCGCAGCAGCAGAATCAACAGGGCCAGGAGTCCGGGGGACAGGACGCGAATGCGCGCCGCGCCGCCGATCGCCTGAACGAAGCCAAGGATCTGCTGAGCGGGATGCGCCGTCAGGAATCGGCTTCACAACTGGATTCGCTGGCCGACAAAGCCTCTCGGCTCGCGCAGCAGCAGAAGGATTTCGCGAATCGCTTGCAGCAGGAATACGGCAACAAGATGCCCGATCCCCGGGGCCGTAATCTGCAACCGTCGGGAGATCCGCAAAAGGCCCAGCAGTTCGCCAAAGAAAACGACCAGCTTCGCGAAGATCTCGAGAAGATCGAGAAAGAGATGCAGCGCGCGGTCCGCGAGATGGGCGGTTCGCAGCCCGGACCGGCGGGGCAGGTCCGTGAAGCTCTGGGCGACATGCAGGGCTCGGAGATCAAGCAGCGCATGAAGCTCGGCTCGCAGTGGATCCGCCAGGGTCTCGGCCAATATATGGCGCCGCAGGAGCAACCGATCACCGAAGGCATGGAGCGGATGCGCGACAAACTCCAGTCCGCGCGCGCCGGCATGGATAAGAACGGCGGCAAAGATGGCGACAAGAACGCCAAAGGCGGCGCTGGAAAAGAAGGCCTGGAACAGGCGCTGGCGCGCGTCGAGCAATTGCGGCAGCAACTCCAGCAGGGACGGCAGAACGGGCAGGGGCAGCAGGGTCAGCAGCAGGGTCAGGGCCAGCAGCCGGGCCAGCAGCAAGGACAGAAGGGCGGCCAGCAGCCCGGCCAGGGACAGCAAAAGGGCGGCCAGCAACCCGGACAACAGCCGGGTCAGCAGCCAGGCGGCCAGCAGGCAGGTGGGCAGCAGCCCGGCGGTCAGCAACCCGGCCAGCAGGGTGGTCAGCAACAGGGTGGCCAGCAAGGCGGCGGACAGCAGCAAGGCGGTTCGCAGCAAGCCGGCGGTCAGCCGGGACGCGGAGGGAATCAGAACGGCGGCGCATGGCAGAACGGTGGAGCGCAGAATGGCAATCCCACCGGTCAGCCCGGCACCGAACCCTGGACGGGAAATCGGCGCATCGATCTCGACTCCGCCGCGCGCGAACTCGCCCAGATCCGGCAGGGTCTCATGTCGCAGAATCCCGAGCTTGCCAAGGAAATCGGCGACATCATGCGGGAGTTGCAGAAGGCCACGATGGGCGTCACTCAAGGCCCCGAACTCGGCGCGCGCCTGGACCGTCAGGTGCTTCCGAACATCGAGCAGCTCGAACTGATCCTTCGCCGCAAGCTTGACGAGCAGAACGGCGGGCAGGTCCGGTCCGGCGCGGCGGACAAGATTCCTCCCGGCTACGGCGAGGCCGTCGCCGAGTACTTCCGGAAGCTCAGCAAGAACAAGTAGGCGGCGATTCGAGGCTTGCCGCAGCCCGGCTGAAGGCTAAGCCGCAACGGTAGTTCGCTACGGGATCCGCGATGCCGAGATCGTAAGCGCGTCGGAGTGAGGCGTCCGCTTCCTTTCGGGTTTCGCTCCCGGGTTTAGTAAGCGCCAGACAGTCTGCCAAAACGCTTGGCGCGATCCACGTGCCGAGGACTCGATTCCGGCCCCACGAGGTGCGAGCAGAGTACAGCGGTCAGAGGCTGAGCGGAAAACTGACGGATGGATGCGAGCAGATTGCAGTCCGCTTGGACTTAGCGGACGGTGATGCTGAAGCTGCTCGAGACTCGGGTGCCGGCGGTCAAAGTAATCTGCTGCTCACCCGCCGGCGTTGCGGGAGAAAGCACAAACTGTATTTCGGAGTTGCCGAATGGCGACGGTGAGATCGCGATGCCGTTCTGCTCAACTCCGCCCACCATCACGCGGATTGCGGATGGAGTCGCTTGGCTGACTCCGTTGGCCAGGCCCGAAACAAATAACGTGATCGTTTCACCTGCCTGGGCCGCGTGCGCTGCGTCAAGAGAACCCGAAGCACTCGATGCGCCCAGGATCACTGGAGGCGGTGCGTCGACCTGCATCGCGATCGCCGGAATCGAATCGCCTTCGGCCGTTGAGAGGCGGACCACGGCCGCACCCACTCCGAGTCCCGTCGGCACCGGGAAAGTAATCCGCCCGTCGGCACTGCTGAGAATCGGCGTCTGCTGTCCCTGCACGGTCAGGACGAGCCCGGTCGCCGAAGTCGGCAGATTCGCCACGCTCAGGACCGCGATACCGCCGGCCGGTACGCCTGCCAGCCCAGTCACTTGGCTGACAACCGGAGCGCGCAGCGTAATCTGACGGGGGCCGGGAGGAACGATTTGAAAAGGAATCGGCTGTGAGACCAGCGCCAGTCCGTTTGCCACCGTCACTGTAGTCGGCGCCGCGAACGGAGCATTGCCGCTCACGCTAACGTTAATAAGCAGGCGATTGGTGCCGACCACCCATTGGCGCCGGACGGCAATGTCGCTCGATCCGAACCCGACCTGCGTCTGGCCGTCGACAAAGTTCGTGTTGAAGCCCGTGATCTCGATCATCCCGTCAGTACCGGCCGGGAGGCTTTCCGACGTCACGTTGATGCTGGGAGTCGCCGCCGAATCGTAACCGAACGGAGGAGGCGGCGCGCTACCTAGTGCGAACGCCGACGTCTGCCCATCGCCGTTCAGCGCGACGACGTGAGCCGTATAGTTGCTGTTCGCCGGTGGAGGTGTCACCACCAGAGCTCCATTTCCGGCCCGGCTGATCGTCGCGGTCGCGCCGTCAAACAGGATGCGCGTCGAAGCGCTCAGATTATCTCCGGAGATGATCGCCGCCCGATTGCCGTTCTCATCGAAGCCGGGCATCACCGCACTGACCGCCGGAGGCTTGCTCTGCACCACGGTCATCGCTGAAGGCAGCACGTACAAATCGTTGTTGAGGCTGAGTACCAGGTGGCGCGCCCCAAGATGAGCAGTGTGACTCACGTAGAACAACAGGTATCCGGACTGGTAAATTGTAGGACCCGAATAGATCCCGGTTTCTCCCAACAGGTTTGCCGTCAAACCGGCTGCCATTTGGTTATTCACCACCAGTCCCTGGCCCTGCATCACGATCGAAGCGGGATTACCGGGCAGCAGCGGCGGGCCTTTCACTGGTATCTCTCCAAAATATCCGTACAACTGCACGGACGAAATCGCGGAAGCCGCACGGGGCTTCACGGAGAAACTCGCGTCGGCAACCGCACCGATCGCCACGCCGATCTGCGCGGCTTGCGAAAGGTTCTGTGTGCCCGGAAAGAAGACGGTGTCGAACGCCTGCCCCACGGGGAACGTGTTCTCCGAGACATCGCGCGGCAGATTGATATTGGCTGATGTCACTTCGCCCGGCAGCGCGGGCGGCAGGGGGTGCACATACAGCATGTACTGCCCCGGCGGAAGTCCGTCAATGCGATAGCTGCCGTCAGGATTTGAAACGGAGCTGATGGCGTCGCCGTTCGGGGTGATGGCGACGACCGACGCCAGATTGACGCCCTGCCCGTTGTTCGAATACGTGACCCGCCCCTGAATGCTTCCCGTGGTGCCGGCGAATCGTCCGGAACCGTACAAAACAGATAATCCGGCGATATCGTCGCCGCCCAGCGGCCGGGCCTTGGTGGTCGTCCGGGTGATCTGGGTCGACATGACGCTCGAGGTCAGCGTGTGCTGTAGACCAAGAGCGTGTCCGAATTCGTGGACCAGCGTCAGGAAGAACTGGTCGGAGTAGCTCGCCGCATTGAGGCTCAGATCTTTTCTCAACGCCACGCGAGACCGGATGATCGGAATGAAGCCGCCGGTCCGGAAATAGCCGACATCCGCCTTGGTCGTCACGCCGCCCCGCGCGATCAACGTCGGATCGATGTCGTCATCGAATACCACATCGATTCCCGACCCGGACTGCTCGGCGCCTGCCGGAGTGATTCCGCCAAATTGCACGCGCAAATCCGAAGTGGCCACACCGTTCCATACTTCGGCAGCCGCACGAATTTGACTTACGACCGAAACGAAGCTGTCGCCGGGCGCAAACTTGCTGGGTCCGTCATCGGAAACAAAATAGTAAACCGTCTTGCCGGGCAGGGAACCAAGATCGAACCGCACCGGCACTGGAGTAAACGGCCCCTGCTGGCCTGCGAAATAGACGTTGAAGTAATACGCGGGCGCGATTCCTGCAAGTGCAACGAGAACGGTCAGGAGAGCGGCTGCCCTCGTCACGTTTCGATTGCGGAGCCGGTTCGCCATTTACTTGGTCGCCGCCTTGCCCTGCGCCACGCGCTTGCGGATATCGCCGAGCGACAACTGCGAACCTTTATCACTCACCGTGCGGCCGGTCTGGATGTCGATCAAGGTCGCATCGGCGCCACCGGGGCGAACGGCCGCGACCGTCCCATCCGCCTGCTTCACCGCGATAAACAAACCTTGCGATAGGCCGAGAATTTGCGTCAGGCCGGACGGGCTGGTCCACAGGAATAGGACATACTCGTTCCCATCCATCAAAGTCGGCGCTCCGCTGACGATCTCGCGATAGCCTTGGGCCACGCCTCCCGGAACTTCAAGAACCTGCACTCGATACGACGTATAAATCGTCGAGCGCCGCACCAGCCCGATTTCCGAAAGCACCTTGCCCCGCACGATGCTCGTGGACTTGGCCACCAGATCGTCGTTTGTGAGGTACTGAACGGCGGATCCGGAGGCGGCTGCCGCGCCGGCGATCAAGGCGAAAATGAGGAGCAACGAGCGCATGCCTGTTCGCAACCAATCCAGCAATTCTGGTTCCTCCGATCTCCCTTGAAAAGACAGGG
>JBDTTK010000180.1:0-7501 GCA_039930685.1 Bryobacteraceae bacterium
CATCACCACTCGTGGCTTGCATTCTGCATTCGCGTCACCTCAGAATGCCACGAACGCGCCGCGGACTTCGGAGTCATACCGCCAACAGCGCGACCCCGGCCGCGACCAACGCGGCTCCAGCCCAACGCCAACGGTCGACGCGTTCCTTCAGAACGATCCGCGCCAGAATCGTTTCGAGGACCATGCTCAACGCCGTCGCCGGAACCGCAAAACTCAGATCCGCGGCCGACAACAACGTCATGAACGCAAAAAAAGAAATCGCCATGAAGAACACGGCGAGGATCAGATACTTCTTGCGCGCCAACGTCACCAGAAGGCGTCCGATTCCGCTCGGCCGGAAATCGTCGATCTCGCCATGGCGCTTCATTTCGAAACTCTGAAGCAGGTCGCCGAGTGCCGTGGTCGCCACCACCGCGCCTACCAGAATCCACGGATTCACGCGCCCTCCACCGTCGGCGCCGGACTCAACGTCGGCACCGGCGCGGGAGTCGTCGCAGCCGGAGTCTTCCAGCCCACGATCGCCACTCCCGCGACAATCAACAGGATTCCCGCCCAATGTTTCGCGGAGATGTGTTCGTTCAGGAAGACGCGGCCGAGCACCGCAACCGCGACATACCCAAGCGCAGTTACCGGAAGGACAAAGCTAAGATCGGCCCAGCTCAGCAGCGCCATGCGGGATAGCATCCAGACGATAAGAAGTACCACGCCAAGGGCGACGAAAGGCTGGAAGATCACCGCAATGTAAGAAAATGCCGAAGTCAGCTTCGCCGTATCCTGCTGCATTCCGATCTTCAGAAACAGATCGCCGAACGCATTGCTGAAAATGACGATCAGGGCAAAGACGAGCGTCTTGACGCCGACCCGCGACGAACCGCTCCTCACGCGTCTATGCGCCCGGCGCGCTCGCTACCGCTGCACTCGCCTTCTTCTCGTCGGCGACATACTTCTTGCGCTTGCTGCGCAGCGCCATATACTCGCGCGCTTCTTTGTAGAGCCGCTTGCGGTCGTTCGAGTCGAACATTGCGCGGCGCACGATTCGCCACGCCGCCTTCGGCCGGAAGTAGTATTCGCCGTAAAACCGCTCGACCCAGTCGACCAGTTCCGCTTTATCGAAGCCTGGATAAACCACGTTCGGCAGTTGATGGCCTTTGTCGTCGGTCATCGAATCGAGCGTGACCAGGCCATTCGCCTTGGCATGCTCGAAGAACTCGGTTCCCGGATAGGCATGCCCCAGCGACACCTGAATGGTCTCGCAATCGAGCTCCTTCGCGAAATCAATCGTGCGGCGGATTGTTTCGCGGCTTTCGCCCGGTAGCCCGATGATGAAGTCGGCGTGCACGATCAGGCCGAGCTTGTGCGCTTCTTTCGTGAAGCGGCGCGCCATGTCGACCGTCGCGCCCTTCTTGATGTTCTTGAGGATCTGCTGATCGCCGGACTCGTAGCCGACAATCATCAACCGGCATCCCGCATCCTTCATCGCCCGCAGCGTCTCAGCGTCGGTCGTCACGCGCGACGTGCAGGACCATGTGAAGTTCAGCTTCTTGAGTTCCTTGCAAAGAGCGATCGTCCGCTCTTTCTTGTAATTGAAGGTGTCGTCGTCGAAGAAGATCTCGCGCAGGCCCGGGAACGCTTGCAGCGCGGACTTGCATTCCGCGACGATGTCGTCCACACTGCGCAGGCGCCAGCGGTGTCCCGAGTGAGTCTGTGGCCATAGACAGAACGTGCACATCGCCGGGCAGCCGCGCGACGTGTAAAACGAAATATACGGGTTCAGTAGAAACGGAACGTTGTAGCGCTTGAAGTCCAGGTCGCGCTTGTAGACCTCGGTGACCCACGGTAGCTCATCGAGATTCTCGATGACGGGGCCTTCCGGGTTGTGCACGATCGCGCCATTCTTCCGGAAACTGACGCCCGGAAGTTCGTCGAGCGGCGTGCCGTTCGCGTACTTTACAATCTGGTGATCGAACTCGCGGCGGACGATGAAATCGATCGCCTTCTCCCGGAGGACTTTGTCGGGTTCAACCGTCACGGGTGGTCCGACGAAGGCAACCTTTAGCTTCGGGTTGTTGTCCTTCATCATCTCGGCGATCTTCACGTCAACCTGGAAGCCCGGCGTCGACGTGAACAGCACTAGGAGTTCGAAATCCCTCGCCATCTCGACCGTCTGCTCAATCGAGACTCCGTGAGGCGGCGCATCCAAAACCTTGCTGTCGGGCAGCATGCCCGCGGGATAGCAGAGCCAAACCGGATACCAATACGATTCGATCTCGCGGGAAGCGGGCCATCGCGAACTGGCCCCTCCGTCAAATCCCTCAAAAGACGGCGGATTCAGGAATAACGTTCTCATGGAAAAGCTCTTCTCAGGGTATCGCGAACCGGCGGCTCGGAACAACCCTCGCTCAGGGAATTAGGGGAATCTTGCAGGGAGCTGGAAGGAATCGCCCGGGAGCGGGCGCATCGCCCATTCAACGGGGACTAACCGGCGCAGCTTGAGTGGCTTCCGCGGACTGACCCTCCACCTTGGAGTAGTTGGAGTAGTTCACCGTGATTTCGGCTTTGCCCACGATCCGCGTCTCAATGGTGCTCTCGATGCGGGACGGATAGGCGATGCCATCTTTCAACTCGTATTCGCGCACGAATTCGACGTTCTTCAGAAAAACGCTTGGATTCTTCACGAACTTGCCCGCTTCCCGAACCGGCATGCAGGTCGCCTGGTCTAGCCACAACTCACCCTTGTACAGGCCAACCATCTTCTTCCGAGGGGTAACCTGGAAGATGTACATGACATGGTTGTCACGCTCGACAAGGCCCCTGTACTTGAACTTATAGTTCGCGGGGGTCAAAGCCAGGGAAGAAAGGTCCTTCGCTTCGCTCTCTGCGGTTAGGTAGCGCGCGATGACGTCCTTCTTGATCGTCGAATCGCCTGAAAACCGGAAGTAGTTGTACGTGATCTGCCCGATCTTCGAGATGCTGCGTAGCGCGTGCATCTTGCCGTACTTCTGCAACTTGAGGAGCTTGGCGTCGATGTCGACGTCCATCTGCAGGCCCTTCAAGGTCTCCGACTGGGTTTTTGAAGCGGTTACGTACTTATCGAGAATCTCGGTAGTACGAACGTCGGTATCCGTCTCCGCCATTTCCGGGGCTGCGGCCCGGAGCATGCTTCCCAGTACCAACGTGATTAAAACAAATCGGCGCAAATCTATCCTCACCAGACTCTACGAGAATGCCACGGACGCAGTTCGCCGAGCCTCACTACACTATACCTGATTCACCGAACTGTATTCCAGTCGCAGCGAATGTACCCTTTTGGAGGCTGAACGGTCAAGATCGCCGGTTGAGACCTCATGGGCGTGCCCCCCCTCAGCTGGATGGGATAGGTTCTGGCCTATCCAGGATGCAACTATCTCGCCGGTCCGCCCGTCTTCGCCCGGAAACGGAGCCTTTCCGATGCTTGGTAGTCTCCTAAGCCTGCGTTGCGGGAGAATCAGCTTTCCATTCGAGTCGTCTATGCCAACAGGCACCGTGGATCGGACACTCCATATTGACGAGATGGACGGTGTTCGCATCTCGCTTGTCGTTAGGCACGCAATTGCAGCACTCGTAGTCTTTAGGGTCCAACACTGTGGCCCAACCCTAGCATTTCGCAGGACTCGAGTCACCTCTTCGGGTCAACAATAACGCGCGAGGATCTACTCAGCCTCGCGGCCCGATCACGATATCAGGTGCCCGGTGGCGGCTGTATCACGGCTCCGCCAAACCCACCAGCCACACAAGATGGAGCCACAGGCCTACAGCTGGTAGTGTTCCAAAAGGATGCCGCCGATGTTTCCATCTCGCCGACGGATCGCTATGATTGTTACAGGCCCGCACCGGGATGCTGCTCTCCTCTTCGACCTACTTTATCTTTCTTATCGTCCTTTTCTTCCTGTACTGGCCGCTTTCCAGGTGGCGGGCGGCGGGCCTCGCCCTCATTCTCTTCGGAAACTACTTCTTCTACGCCAAGTGGGACCTTTTTTACTTGGCGCTCATCCCCATCGCCTCAACCTGCGACTACATCCTGGCCTTGCTCATCGAAGGCTCCAAGCTCCAGGGGCTGCGGCGCTTCTACGTCACCTTGAGCGTTCTGATGAACCTCGGACTGCTCGCCGCCTTCAAGTACACGCCCTTCGCTCTTGAGAACTGGTCTCGCGTCACCGGACAAGCCGCCCCCTCCTGGCAATGGACCTTCCCGCTGGGCATCTCCTTCTACGTATTCCAGGCGCTGACCTACACCATCGACGTATTCCGCAAGGACGCCAAGGCCACCAGCAGCTACCTCGCCCATCTGACCGCCGTCTCGTTCTTCCCGACCACCCTCGCCGGACCGATCACGCGCGTCTCGACCCTCATCTCGCAGTTCGAGAAGAAGGACAAAGTGCTGCTCGGGCCTGACGGCGGCCGGGCGCTCTTCCTGATCGGCGTCGGCCTGATGAAGAAGTTCCTCATCGCCGACTACCTCGCTGAGAACCTCGTCAATCGCGTATTCGACTTCCCCAAGCTCTACACTGGCGCCGAAACGCTGATCGCCACCTACGGCTACGCCTTCCAGATCTACTTCGATTTCTCCGGCTACACCGACATCGCGATCGGATCGGCACTTCTGCTCGGCATCAAGCTTCCGATCAACTTCAACGCCCCGTATTCGGCCCACAACCTCTCGGACTTCTGGCGTCGTTGGCACATTTCGCTTTCCAACTGGCTGCGCGACTACCTGTATTTCTCCCTGCCCGGCCAACGCTCGAAAGTGATGCCCTACATCAACCTCGTCATCACCATGACCCTCGGCGGACTGTGGCATGGGCCGAGTTGGAACTTCGTCCTCTGGGGCTTGCTTCACGGCTTGGGCCAGGTCGTCGTCCGCCTGTGGCAGATCAAGTTCGGACCAAAGCCCGCCACAAGTCTCTTCTGGCGGACCCTGTCCATCCTGCTAACCTTCCACTACGTTTGCTTTACCTGGATCTTTTTCCGCTCAACCACCTGGCAGGGCGCCCTCGACATCCTCGAACGGATCGGTTCATTCACCGCCTCCTTCGCGAATATCTCCCTACCCCTCGGAGTGGTCCTGGCGGTAGCGATTTTTGCCCACTATCTGCCGAAGAAATGGTATGACTTCTCAGCCGACATCTACGCGAAGTCACCATTCTTCGTGCAAGCCGCCGCAATGGTTGCTCTTGTCATCGCCATCCAGTACATTGCTACTACGGGCTCGGCGCCATTCATCTATGTGAACTTCTAGCAGGACCCATGAAGGCACCTTTTCCCCCAAAAACGACGCTTGCCATCCTGACCTTCGCTGGGCTGATCCTGCTGCCGACCGTCGCCCCGGCCCTCAAGAACTATCAGACCCTCGACTGGCACAATATCCCCGACCTCTTTGACTTCCCCCTCCGCGACCGCACCCCTACCAAAACGCCCGAGCCGCTTGCCGAAGAAAAAGAGCGCCTGAAGCCAACCGCTCCTACCAAGGTCGAAGGCCCCAAGAACCTTCTGGATCCCTCGCGCTCCCTCGATCACTTCTACGCGTCCCTCCTCAACACCGAACAGGGCAAGGCGGGCGGAGTCACCCGCGTGCTCCACTACGGCGATTCTCCGACCACCGCCGACCTCATTACAGCCGACGCCCGCGCCATGCTCCAGAAAAAGTACGGCGACGCCGGCCACGGCTTCGTCCTCATCGGACGGCCCTGGGCCTGGTACGGCCATCGCGGCATCGAAATCACCTCTGCAAACTGGAAGATCGACCCGGCAACCACGCCCGAGATCAAGGACGGTCTGTATGGCTTGGGCGGAGTCAGTTTCCGCGGCGGCCCCGGCGCTATGGCCCGGCTGACCCTCAAGGACCGCAAGCATACCGAAGTCGAAATCGCCTACCTCGCGCAGCCCGGCGGAGGCACCTTCACCGTCGAGGCCGACACCGCCGACGTGGCTCTTGGCTCCACCGACACGGACTCGGAAACTAAAGGCCCGGCTTTCGTCAAATACCCTCTTCCCGCCGACACGAAGAACATCACCATCCGCGTGAAGTCCGGCAACGTGCGCCTCTACGGAGCGAGCCTCACCAAGGACACCCCCGGCATCGTCTACAACTCCTTAGGTCTGAACGGCGCCTACGTGTCGGTCCTCGCGCGGATGTTCAATGCCCAGCACTGGACCGAAGAGCTCCGCCACTACGATCCGGACCTGGTTATTGTCAACTACGGCACCAATGAAAGCGTCTATCCGAAGTTCCTGGATAGCGCGTACGAGAAGGAAATGAAGGAGATCGTCCGCCGGTTGCGCGGCGCCCTGCCTCGCGCTTCCATCCTGGTGATGAGTCCCATGGACCGCGGCCAGCGGGAATCCGGCGGCCACATCGGCACCGTAGCGGTAATGCCCCGGCTGATTGCCCTTGAGCAGCAGGTCGCCCTCGAAACCAATTGCGCCTTCTTCAATACCTTCGAGGCGATGGGCGGACTCGGAACCATGGGCCGTTGGTATGAAGCCGAACCCCGGCTCGTCGGCGCCGACTTCATCCACCCCATGCCGGCCGGAGCCAAGATCGTGGGCAACCTCTTATATGACGCTCTCGTAACGGGGTACAATCAATACAAGCTGCGTCATCTGCAGCAGCGCCTTAGCGGAGGAAGCAAGGCCGAGAGCAACGCGTCCAACGTAGGTCCGGCGAAAGCGGGTCCTACGGCGAAACCTTCACCCTGATGAGATTTCTACTCTCAGCCTTCGTAAGCTTAACCTTGGCTTTTGCAGCGAGCGCCGTTACACCGCCGCCCGCCAAGAAGGCCCTCGCTAAGAAGGCAGATGCCAAGAAAGCTGCTTCGAAGCGCGCCGCTGCTAAGAACGCTTCCGGTCGAAAAGCGCCCGTCCGCCGCACTGCCACCGCGGCATCCAAGAAGACGCCGGCAAAGCCCTCCACCGTTTCCAACAAAACTGCAAAAAAAGCACCTGCCCGCCGGAGTTCCCGCCGCCGCGTAGTCGCCCGGCGAGTTCCCAAGCCGCCTCCCGTCTCGAAACAAGCTCGAGCCCAAGCCGTTTCTTACGTCGCGAACGAGGTCGAGGACGCCGCTTCGATTCCCGTCGAAAACTCCGCCGCGCTCATTCCGTTCTTTGAGCAGCTATACAGAGGACAGAAGGGCGAAACCGAGGGTCCGGTCCGGATCCTCCATTACGGCGACTCCCATACCGCCGCCGACGAGTGGACCGGAGACATGCGCGCCCGCTTCCAGGCGAAATTCGGAGACGGCGGATCCGGCTACTCCTTCGCCGGCCGCCCCTGGACCAGCTATCGCCGTCTCGACGTCCGCACCGGATCGAGCCGCGGCTGGCATTCCGACGGCTTGGTCGGCCGCTCCGGCGACGGACTCTATGGACTCGGCGGCGTCAGCATGACCGCCAAAGCCCCCCGCGAATCCATCTATCTGCAAGCTGACTGCCAACAGATCGAGCTGTACTACCTCCAGCAGCCGGA
>JBDTTK010000181.1:0-7461 GCA_039930685.1 Bryobacteraceae bacterium
AGCAGTGCCACCGCTCCGGCGAAATCGGGCCAATGGCGTTCTCCAGCTACAAGGAGTCGCGTCCGTGGGCCAAGGCAATCAAAGGCGCGGTCGTCGCGCGCAAGATGCCGCCCTGGTTCGCCGATCCGCATTACGGCGAGTTTTCGAACAACGCGAGTCTTTCGCAAAAAGACATCGATACGATCACGGCATGGGCCGACAGCGGAGCGAAGGAAGGCAATCCGAAAGACGCCCCTGCGCCGGTGCAGTTTGTCGAAGGTTGGAACGTCGGCAAGCCCGAAGTCGTGCTCGGGATGACGGAAGAGTTTAACGTTCCTGTCGACGGCACGATTCCTTATAAGTATTTCGCTGTTCCGACGAACTTTACCGAAGACCGGTATGTGCAGCTCGCAGAGATCCGGCCGGGCGACCGCGCGCATGTCCATCACGTGATCGTCAGCGTCCGCTATCCGAGCAAGGACGCTTCCCTGCCCTCTTCCGGCGAATTGACGCCGGCGGCCCTTGCAGCGTCGCGTGCCCAGGGAGCCCGCGGTATCGAGGATTCCGACGGACGGCTGGTGGGATGGGCCCCGGGCGAGGCGCCGCTGATGCTGAAGCCGGGCCAGGCCAAGCTTGTCAAAAAGGGCTCAACGCTCGTCTTCCAGGTCCACTACACCACGAACGGAAAGCCCGGCAAAGACAGAACCAGCGTCGGACTGATCTTCTCCAAAGCGCCGGTTGAGAAGCGCGTGATCACTGCGGGCGCGTTCGCGCGCAAGCTCGTCATCCCTCCCGGCGAGCCGAACTATGAATCGACGGCGACCTTCCCGTTCAAGGACGACAGCCACATCGACAGCCTTCACCCCCATATGCATTTCCGGGGCAAGGACATGTCGTTCCGGCTGGTTTATCCTGACGGCACATCCAAGACGCTGTTGTTCGTTCCGCACTTCGATTTCGGCTGGCAGTTGACGTATTTCCTGAAGGAACCCATCGCGGCGCCCGCCGGCAGCAAGCTCGAAGTGGTCGCGCATCACGACAACTCGGCGAACAATAAGTTCAATCCGGATCCGACCAAGGAAGTCCACTGGGGCGAGCAGACCTGGGACGAGATGATGATCGGCTACCTCGATTACACCGTCGACAAGCAGGACCTGCGGAAGTCCTCTCCGCAGTCCAGCGGCGGCGGCAAGTAGCCCGTCGCGCTAGATCCATTCGCTCCATGGCACGACGCCTCGCTCGGGCGCGGGCGCATCCGGAAGCATACTCAGGAATTCGAGCAGATTGCCATCCGGGTCGTGAAAATAGAGCGACACGGCAGGCATCCACGCGAGTACCAGCGGTTCGCGCGCCGGAGCGCCATTGAAATCGAGCGGCGCAATGCCCGCGTCACGCAAAGCGTCCACCGCGTCTCGCATGGCTGATAACTTGACCTGAAACGCAACGTGTAGGCTCATCCGCTGCGGTGCCCCACCCGTTTCCCAGATTCCGAGCATGGTTGTACCGGGTCCGCCTAGCCAATAAAACGCCACGCGCCGGGACTCGAAGAGCGAGGCGCGCTCCAGTCCCAATACGCCGCCGTAGAACAGCATGGCGCGATCGAGATCGCTGACGGTCAAATGCGCTTCAAACAATTTGCCGATCGGAATCACGGTTTCCTCCAGCGGATTCATCGTCCGCGCTTATTTCGGCGCCCGTTCCCAAAAGATCGAGCAGTCGGAGATGTCGGCGCGCTGCCGGTACAAATTGGCAAGGCCAAGTTCATCGATCCTTCCGTCGTCCTTGCAAACCTCGACCGTGTCAAAAATCCCGCCTCGGGTCATGGCGTCAAGTTGCGATTGCGGAAGAATGTGCAATTGCGCGAACGACAAGCCGGGGATCGGAGTCTCGAGCTTGTGGGCGTCATGATGCTCCATCCCGGATGGAGGTACGCGGCGGGTCAGGAAGTAGATCTGCTCCTCGGCGAGTAGCTTTGCGCCAGGAGGCGTGACTTCTTCCACCTTCTTCGCGATCGCTTCGTAATCCGGCCACGCGGTGTCCGTGCGCTCGTCATAAAGGCGGCGGGCAAGGCTCAAGGTGAGCACCGCGACGACAACCCCGGCAAGCCGCCACTGCGAGGATGGCCGGGAGAGCCGGCTGGCGATCGAATACAGTCCAAAAGCGGCGAGAATCGCAAGAAACGGTACGCACAACAGGTAGTAACGTTCGAAGGTCGGTGCGGCGCGCGAAAGATGAAGAGCCAGCGCGGCGATCAACCACAGACAGAGGTAGAGTTCCGCGCGTTTGCCGCGCGGCCACCCGCTGCGGTAGCAGACGAATTGGACACCTGCCGCAGCCAGGATTCCGAGCGTAAGCGCCGCGGGCGAAAGCATCCAGGAGGTGATGACTTCGAGGTTTTGCTGCCACGCGCCGGACCAGTGCACTTCCCGATAGTGCAGGTGATAGTCGACAAGATTGAACCACACGCGGCGCGGTCCTTGCAGATAGAGCCAGATCAGTGGTGCCGCTGCAACAAGCGCTCCCGCCAGAAAGGCGATGAATTTCACTAGCCGGTTGCCGGCCCGGTTCTGCCACAGCGTCCATATCGCCAAGACCGGCGCAACGGGTGCGGCGAGCAGTGAGGAACAGGCGGCGGCGGCCGAAAGGAATCCGGCGAGCGTCATAAGGAGCAGTCCGCGCCGTTCAACGGCCACAACCGAAACGCGGAAGGAAGCCACCGCAAGGAAGAGGCACATCCCGTACGCCTGCGCGATCGTCCCGAAGTCGAGCACCAGGGGATTGAGGCCCGCGGCAATGGCCGCGGTCACGGCGGTAGTTAGTCTCCACTGATCATCGGCGCGGACGTAGACGAAGTCCGCAGTCAGCCAAACCGCGGCGGTTGTCAGAATGGCGGAAGCGGCGTGAGTCACGCGCCAGCTCTCGCCGAACACCGACATCCAGGCGGCATTCCAAAACGCATTCCAAGGCGCTTGCGGAAAGAAGAAGTCGAGGTAAGGGAGCTTTCCGTGCGCGATCAGCTGGGCACTCAACAGATGGAAGCCTTCATCGTAGGCAAACGCCCTGGTCTGTCCGTACGCGGCGAGCAAGGCGCCGATAGCTGCGATCCAGGCGCACAGGATCAGGTACCGGCGATCGGTGCGGCTGGCGGATGGAGTTTCGGAGAGCGGGGCCATGCGTTGTCGATTCGGTTCCCGTTAATCCGCGCCGGCCGGTCCTAACGAAACCACAGGATATCCGGACGGACGCCGTTGTTCAGTTCCGAGCACGGGCCGCATTCGACCTTGTAATCCGGGCCGACGCCGAGGACCACGTTGGTGATCTGCCTGGGATCGTTGGCTTGATGATAGGCGGCCACGGAAACTCGAGGTTTGAACTTCCTCATCGTCTCGACGGCGCCGCGCAGCGCGTTGGCTTCGGCGCCCTCAATGTCGAGCTTGATGAAGTCCACCTGATCGAGGCCCAACTGGGCAACAATCTTGTCAATCGTGGTCAGCGGAACCTGAATCTTTCCTACGGACCCTTCGGGTTTCAGCACAAAGCTATCGGCGGCCGAGTTCTTGGGGTCGACATTGAGCGTCAGGATATCGTCTTTGTCCCAAACGCCTTTCGGGATGAGGACGATCTTACCGGATTCGATGTCGCCGCCGAAGTTCCGCCGGAAGCATTCAAGGTTCTCCGGGGCCGGTTCGATGGCGATGATCCGTTTGACTTTCGCCTTCAGCGCCAAGGCTGTGAATACGCCGATGTTGGCTCCGCAGTCGAACACGACGTCGCCCTCGCGGAGCGCCTGGTCGCCGACGCCATAGATGTGACGGCGTTCTTCGGCAAGGTTGTAATGGAGCGAATAGTCGCTGCCTGCCGGGATCCAGAAATCGCCGTCGGGCGTGTGCCAGCGATGATAGCCTTTGGGGTCTTCTTCGGTCTTCCTGCTTTCGACAACGAGCCGGTCTTTGATGGCGATCTGGCGGTCCAATTCGTCGGCGGCTTCGATGGCGCGGCTAAACGTGCAGTACGGACTCCGGCCGACGAGGACCAGCAGGCCGAGCCGGAACTTCGCGAAATAGGTATAGCCAAGAACAAGAAGGAGGAGAGTGAGTAGGATCCACCGGAATGGATGCCTGATCGAGCGTGCGTCCTCGGAGGCCATTCAATCGATGATAGTAGCATTTGCGCCGTGGAACCTATTCGGCTGCGTGGCGGCCACGCATGCCGACCAGGAGAACCGTGGAGGCAAGCGCTCCGGCGGCCGCCGCCCACAGGACCCAACGGGCTCCGTGAACCGTGGCGAGCGCGCCTCCGACTACGCTTCCCAACGGGAAGACGCCGCGCGAGAGCAGTTGCATGGCGCCGTTCACGCGGCCCATCAGCCGGTCAGGGACGATGGCCTGCCGGACACTCGTCTCGTGAACGGCATAAACAACCCAGGCGGCATCGCCGATCAACTGCGAGCCCATCATGCAGGCCAGGATCCGCAGATGGCTTCCGCCGGCCAGCGGGATGAGGGCGATCGCCAAGCTGTGGATCAGCGCGGATTGCAAGAACACGCTGCCGAGCCGCAGGCGATTGGAGAGCAGCGCGCCAAATAGATTACCGATTCCGCCGGTGGCAACCGTCAGGCCGAACAGCAGCGGCGTCATCTCAAGATCGCGGATGGCATAGAGCGTGTACAGCGTCGCCAACATGCCGTAACAGAAGTTGGCAACGACGGAGCGGGCGGCGAGCCGGACGAGGATCGGGTTGTCGCGGATCGCGTGGATGCCCTCCTTCATCTCGCGCCAGGCGTTCGGCGCGTCGGCCGGAGGGTCCGGCGCGGATTCCGGTTTCGTGATCCATACCAGACTCGCGGCAGACGCGAGGAACGAGAGCGCGTCCGCGAGGATCGCGATCGGCGCCGTCAGCGTCTGGACCAGGATGCCGGTGAGGCCGGGTCCGATGATCTCGGCGGCGGCGTTCGATACGCTCAGTTTGCTGTTGGCTTCGAGGACCTGCTGCTTGCTCACCAGCGCCGGGACATAGGCCTGGTAGGCGACGACAAAGAGCACGCTGAGGACTCCGCTGAGGGCGGCCACGGCGTAGAGCAGACTCATCCGCAGGTTGCCGGTGACGGCAGCGATTGGGACGGCGGCCAGGAGTGCGGCGCGGCCAAGGTCCGAGAGGATCATGACCGGCTTGCGCCGGACGCGGTCCGCCCAGACGCCGGCGTACATGCTGAAGAGCAGGACCGAAACGCCGCTCAATCCCGTGAGGATGCCCATCTGCGTGGGGGTCGCGCCGAGGAGGATGACGGCGGCTAACGGGAGTCCGTCGCGCGTGATGCGCGATCCGATTTCAGAGACCGTTTGCCCGAACCAGAGCTTACGGAAGTCGGGGTTCGACCAGACACCTGCAGGCTTGGATGCGCTCCGCAACTTTTCAGTCTAACGGACCGCTTCCGGTAGCGCGGACCTCCAGGTCCGTGTCTTGTTCTTACGCCCCACTTTCCCGCCTGGAGCGCCTACTTCTCTTTGATGTCGTAGGAGGTCAGGTTGTCCTGATCGCGGAGGTACAGGCGGCCGCCGGAGATGACGGGCGGCGTCCATGCGGGCAGGCTTCCCTTCTGGATGTCGAACCGGGAGATCTCTTTATAGGCGGAGGGCGTGGCTTCGACCAGGGCCACGGTGCCGTCCTCGCCGAGGACATAGAGCTTGCCGTCGGCGTAGGCGACCGAGCCTTTGGCGACGTTGCGCGAACGCCAGGCGACTTCGCCGGTCTTTAATTTCATGGCGGTGAGGATCGCGTCCGAGTAGCCGTACAGGTAGTCGCCCACCAGCACGCTCGACGAATAGTGGTTCTTCATGTCGCGATTGAAATAGACTTCGGTAGCCTTGCCGTCGTCGATCTTGAGGAGGGCGCAACCGGTTCCGTAGGCCGAACTGACGAACAGGTGGCCGTCGTGGAAGATGGGCGTGGCGATGTTCGCCGTGCCGTTCGCGACGCGGTCGTAGCGCCAGAGGAGTTCGCCGGTTTTGCCGAACAGACCCATGACACCCTTGGCGGTGAACACCACCACTTGATGGGGACCCGCGTCGATGGCGATGGGCGACGAGTAGCCGGCGCTGTCGTTTTGGGCTTTCCAGATGGTCTTGCCGGTGTTCTTGTCGAGGCCGACGACGGAGGCTCCGCGGCCGCCGGGAGTGACGATGAGCAGGTTGCCGTCAACGAGCGGCGACTCGCTATAGCCCCAATGGGGGATGTTGCCGCCGAATTCCTTGGTGAGGCTCAGTTTCCAAACCAGCTTGCCGGTCGCCTGATCGAGGCACAGCAATTCGCCGTCGCCCGATTCGGCATAAATGCGGGTGCCGTCGAGCGTCGGTGTTCCGCGCGGGCCGTTGCCGCGATCCTGCGGGAAGTTGCCGCTGCTGGCGGTCTCCCAAAGCTTTTTGCCGGTGGCGACGTCGAAGGCCATCACGAACTGCTGGCCGGACCGCTGGCCTTGCGTGAACAGCTTGCCTTTGGAGATCGCAAAGGCCGAGTAGCCTTCGCCCAGTCCATTGATTTTCCAGATGACTTTGGGCCCTCCGGCAGGCCACTGCTGGAGCAACCCGGTTTCGGTGGAGATGCCGTCGCGGTGCTCGCCGCGCCACTGCGGCCAGTCGCCGGCGAGGAGCAGTCCGGCTGCGCCGACGGCGGCGGTTGCCAGCGAAATTCTCAAAATCCCAGTGTTGATTCGCATCCCGGCGGTCTCCTTAGTACTTTTCCTGCATGCTAGCACGGTGAGATATGGATCTCACAGCGAAGATCCGGGCATGACGTTTCGGGAAGTTCGTGAGGGCGGTGGCGGCTGGAGTACGAAACGAAGCCAGAATCAGGCGGGACGTCGGGTGCGAAACGAAGCCAGAATCAGCCTGCCGGCTCGCGTTCAAAACGAAGCCATTCTGCGGTAAGGGTTTTGCAATGAGTGGTCTGGAAGCACTTTGGGGGTGCCGGGCGGTTCGCGTACGAAACGAAGCCAGGATGCGCCTGTGGTCATAAGCCAGGTGTTTTGCGAAACGAAGCCACCTTCGCGAATGGAGCCGCCCGCGCTCCCTGAGCAGTTGCCGATTGAGCTTTTTTCGAAGCGAAGCCACACTTTACAAAACGAAGCCAACTTGTATGTCAAAGATCGAAGCGCCGGAGGTCCGGGCGCCGGGCGCCATCCGATGCGACGTTAGCATGGGCGCGGCGGGTCCGGCGGGCAGTGCGCGGGCGATGTGGTTGTGGGTCCGGGCTTTGGGCGGAGGTTCAGATCAGTGATGAGTTGGCCGGTCCGCGCGCGTCCGCGCAAGCCGGGTAGGAAGCGGATCGAGCGAAAGGCAGTAGGATCAGCGTCTTGCGGCGCGATCCACGGCGAAGGTGCCGTCGGCTAATCGGGAGTTGAGGTCTTTGACCCCCATTCCCCCCATTCCCCCCGGATTTGCCTTCGGGCGTTCGGGGTCCGGTGGATTTTTGGGCGTTGAGGCGGTT
>JBDTTK010000182.1:0-7443 GCA_039930685.1 Bryobacteraceae bacterium
CGCGACCAGCAGGAACAAAGCCAACAGGATCCGGTAAACGCGTCCCCCCGCCTTCACACGGCTCCCATGGACATTACTTCTTCAGCGGAATGACGACAACTTTGTTCGCTTCGAGGCTGACCATCTGGCTGATATCGCCAAAGATCGGAGACGTGCACTTCACCTCGTACTTGCCGGGGGGTAACAGCAACCCGCCGCCGATGTTGTTCAATTCATCGAGATAGCCGTAGAACTTCCCGTTGATGAACACCGGGCTCGTATCGCCCTGCGCCACGGAAATGAACGACTCCTTCTCCCCGCCGCCAAAACGCAGGCGTGCGAACGGGGGCTGTGGCACAGGCGCTTTCTTCATGTGAAAGCTGATCTTGGTGGTCTTCTTGGCTCGGACCGTTACCTTCGTCGTGAAGTCCTCGTAGCGAGGATCCTTGAGGACGATTTCGTGTTCCCCCGGCGAGACCGCGTACTTCTCCGGTACCGTAAAGCGCTCCGACGGTCCGACGAACTTGCCATCGACGAATACGCCGGCCGCACCGGGTTTTCCGCGCGCCTTGATATACCCATCCTGGGCAGCAGCCGTGCTCACCGCGGCCATCAGGCAGACGGCGCCGGTCATTAGTCGGAGCATAAACGAGATCTTGCGCATACTTAAAGCTACCAAAGTGTGTAGTTTGGCGTCACGCGTCGTTTTTTGCCGCTGTCCTCCGGATGGCGCTCCATCGCCGGATCCCCTGATCCGGATTCGCCCTAGCGCGCCGCCCCATTCGCGAAGAGTGACTTCTTCAATCGCACGCCTGCCTTGATCGGACTCGGAAAATGAAGCGCCAGAACCCCACCCGCGTCCGACCACTCCTCGCTCATCTCCTCATCGTCGATCTCGACGTCATATGCCGTTCGTGGATCGAGGCCCATTAAGAAAAGCGTCGCCGGCTCCTCCTCATCGACGTCGAATTTCGCCGGAGCGGTGACTGCAAGGAACGTCGCCGGACCAACCTGCTGCGGCTTGATCGATGGCTTAAATGCGCGAATCCGGCCGTCCTCGAACCACTGCATCTGGCGGTCGAAGAACCCGATCAAGGTGGCTTCCTCGTCCCAACTGGAACGCGCGAACAGCCTCCCGGTTTGCGGATCGTGCCACAACAACGGCATGTGGTGATAGCTCAAGCCCGGCTGATACGGATTCGCCCACAGGAATTCGTAAGGCGACCCCAGTCCCCCGCGCATCGCGAAATTGTCCTGCATCAGCCAGCCCTGTAGGAATTGGCTTTCAAGCGCGTTCGTGTCATACGCCACCATGCTCAGCCCGGCCGCGCGAGAGTGCGCCGCGCGCGTCAAATCCGGCTGCGCATCCTTGGCGGCGGGAATACGAAAATCGTTCTCCCCGCCCGGGAAAATCGCCGGGTAGTCGCTGACGACAAAGTAGGTAGGCAGCTCGCGAAAGCTCTTAACGGCGTTCTCCCGCAAGTCGATGTTCAAATTGTCGCGGACCGCGTGCAGCAACTCATAGAGATGGATGAAATTCTCTTTCCGCACCAACTCGCGGCCGGAATTCCAGGACGGCGCGACCGTGCCGCGCCACCATTTGGTGACCAGGTCGCCGAGGATCGCCGCTCCGTGATCGGGAAGCTTGTCCGCGACGGCGATCGCCGCGAAAGCGCGCGTCCGCATCGCAAAAAATTCGTTGGCCGCCGGCGTCCGGAGCGACCGCAATAGCTTGTCCTCGATCTGCTCCTTTTGACGCCCTTCGAGCAATGGCTGGCACCAGTCGTAGACCAGCGCGATTTGCCGGATGTCGGTCGCGGAGGCCGCCCACTCAATCGCGCGCATGCCCGCCGCCTTGTCGCCGGAAACCTGATAGTAGAGCGCCAGGGCAAATCCGGGTTCGGCCAGCGGCGCCTTGCCCGTAACGATCGCGCTGAACTGCTGCCAGCGCATCGATTGCCGTTCGCGTTCGCGGCGCAACAGCCGAAGCCGCTGGGGCCGTAAGAGAAGGCGCGGAGCATCCGTGAACACGCCGAAATCCTCGTCCGCCGCGCGGAGTGCGGGCGCAAGCGCGCCGCTGAGCGCAGCGAGCAGGAGTCGACGGCGGGTCGGCATCTGTCCTCATTCTGTCATAGCCCGAAGGCAAGTCCCGCCGAATGCACGCCGCTGCGGTTGATTACCGTAATCTGTCGTCGCCAAACTTCGCGACAGTGCACAATCGTCCATGATCATTGTGCTGTTCCGGTCGCGGCTCACGCCCGAAACGGGAGACGACTACGCCGAGATGTCCGCCGAGATGGACCGCCTCGCCCGGTCATCTCCCGGATTCGTGGACGTCAAGAGCTACAAGGCAGAAGACGGCGAGCGCCTGACGCTCGTCTGGTGGCAGGACGAGGAGACTCTCCAGATTTGGCGCCAAAACGTCCGCCACCTGGTGGCACAGAAGACCGGGCGGGAGAAGTGGTACGAGTACTACAAGAGCGAGGTCGCGACTATCATCCGGACCAGCAATTTCGAGCGCCAGCCTATCGGGGTACGGTAGAGCATATCATTCACCCCATTCCCGATAGAGTATCCTTGCAAATCTCTTAATTCCGATCTAGAATGGGGTATCTTGAGCAGCACGCCCATTCCGGTCTCCCCCGCCGAACGGCTGAAGGAATCCAGCCAACATTTGCGCGGCAGCTTGCTGGACGAACTTGGAACCCAGACGCCCGAGTTCTCGAAGCCCGCCACCACACTCCTTAAGTTCCACGGAATCTACCAGCAGACCGACCGCGACCTCCGCAAGTCCGGCACCAAGGAGCACAGCTTCATGATCCGCATCGGCATTCCGGGCGGACAGCTCACGGCGGACCAGTATCTGCAGCTCGACCGCCTTGCGGACGCCGTCGGCGATTCCACCCTGCGCATCACCTCGCGGCAGGACATTCAATATCATCGGGTTTCCAAGCACGAGTTGCAGGATCTGCTGCGTGCCATGGATGCGGTTGGCCTCTCCTCCTGGGCGGCATGCGGCGATGTCGTGCGGAACACCACCGCGCAGGCATCGCCGCTGCGTGCCTCCGAGCAGGCCCAAATTCTGCCCTACCTACTCGAGATCTCGAAGGAGCTTAAACCTAAGTCGGCGGCCTACGCTGAAGTCTGGGTCGATGGCGAACGCGCGGCAAGCTTTGAAGGCGCCGAGCCGGAGATCGAGCCGCTGTATGGCGAAACCTACCTGCCGCGCAAGTTCAAAATCGGGTTCGCGCTCGAAGGCGACAACGCCACGGACGTCTATTCAAATGACGTCGGCATCGTTCCGGATTTCTCTCGCGACGGTCTGCTGCAAGGCTTCACCATCCTGGCCGGCGGCGGAATGGGAATGTCGAATGGCGTCAAAGCCAGCCATCCCCGTCTTGCCGATCCCGTCTGCTACGTCGCGCCGGAACATCTGACGGCGACCGTCAAGGCGATCGTCACGATTCATCGCGACTTTGGCAATCGCTCCAATCGAAAGCTCGCGCGTCTGAAGTACGTCCTCGACGCCTGGGGCGTCGACAAGTTCACCGAAGAGCTTCGCTTGCGAGTCGAGCATCCCCTTCAAGCTCCGAAGGCACTGACCTGGCAGTCCGCCACGGACCCGCTCGGCTGGCATCAGCAGGAAGACGGAAATTGGTTCCTCGGACTGCGCGTCGTCAGCGGACGCATCCAGGACGACGCGCAAATGAACCTGCGCGCCGCACTGCGGCGGATCGTCGAGCTGTTCCAGCCCGAAATCCGGCTCACCGCCCAGCAGAACCTGCTGATCGCGGGCGTCGCGGAGGAATATCGCGGCGCGGTGGATCTCATCCTCTCCGACAACCACGTCCGGCAAGCCGCCGAACTGCCCCCCGTATTGCGGCACAGCATGGCCTGCCCCGCGCTTCCCACCTGCGGGCAGGCGTTGACCGAGGCCGAACGCGTACTGCCCCAAATCGCCGAAGGAATTCAAGCCGAACTCGATCGCGCCGGGTTGCCGCGTGAGGCGGTCCAGGTTCGCGTAACGGGCTGCCCGAATGGATGCGCCCGGCCGTTCACCGCGGAAATCGGCATTGTGGGGCAAAGCGTCGACCTGTACAGCCTCTATCTCGGCGGCTCGCCGGTCGGGACCCGTTTGGCGTACCTGTTCGCGCACAACCTCAAGCGAAGCGAGATTCCGCAAACACTGGCGCCGATCTTCTCGCGCTTCGCGAAAGAGCGTCCGTCCAGCGAGAGTTTTGGCGATTGGTGGCACCGCAGCGGATCGCACACCATGAGCATCGAGGCATTGGCGAAGGTCGCCGAAGCGCCCGAGCAAGTCGTCGCGTAGAAAAGGGAGAGCATCATGAATTTCACGTTCCCTGTCTTTATCGATCTCGAGAACAAGCCCGCGTTGGTCATCGGCTCCGGCCCGATGGCCGATCAGCGCGAAGGCGTCCTGCGGGCGTCCGGAGCCCGCGTAACCGTCCTCGAGACCGCGCCTGAATCGCTCGGCGGATACTTCATGGTGATCTCGACGCTTACGGATAAGGAAGCGAACGCACGGTTGTTTCAGGAAGCCGAGCGCCTGAGCATTCTGTTCTCCGCGCACGACGATCCCGCAAATTGCCGCTTCGTATTCCCGTCCATCCATCGTGAAGGAGACCTGACAGTGGCTGTCTCGACAAATGGCAAGTGCCCCGCGCTGGCGGTCCGGATCCGCGAACGCGTCCAGGAGCAGTTCGGCGTCGGATACGGCGAGTTCCTCAAGATTGCGGCCGAAATGCGCCCGCATATTGCCGCGCAGATTGGCGAGTTCTCGCAGAAGTCGGCGCTGTGGTACCGCATGGTGGATTCGCAGGCGATTCCGCTGCTGCAACAAGGAAAACGTAAAGAGGCGCGCGGCGTCCTCGAAGGAATTCTTGCGGAGGAGCGCGTCGATTACCCCATCGCCGCGTTCGCCTAGAGAACGCGAATGGTTTCCTCGTCGAGGCCGGGAACTGTATATCTGACGGGCGCAGGCCCCGGTGATCCGGATCTGCTGACAGTGGCCGCGGCGCGAGTGCTTGCGCGCGCGGACGCAGTATTCTACGACCGGCTCGTCAGTCCTGAAATTCTCGCCCTCGCGTCGCCCCGCGCGGAACTGATCTACGTCGGCAAAGAAGCGGGCGAACAAGATGCGGTGCAGCCCGCGATCCTTAGACAACTGACGGCGGCGGCATGGCGGCACTCGGTGGTCGTCCGGCTGAAGGGCGGCGATCCGATGGTCTTCGGACGGGGCGGGGAAGAGTGGGCGCACCTGGCCGCCCGCGGCATTCCCGTTACCCTGATTCCCGGTATCAGTTCAGCTGTCTCCGTTCCCGGACTCGCCGGAATCCCCCTTACGCTGCGCGGAGTCGCGCGGTCATTCGCAGTCATCACCGGCCACGAACAGAACGGCGGACATGAGAACTGGGCGGCGTACCGGTCGATCGATACGCTTGTGATCCTAATGGGTGTCGCGCAGCGCGAAGCGATTGCCGCGTCGCTCATCGCTTTCGGCCGTCCCGCCTCGCAGCCCGCCGCCTTTATCGAACGCGGATCCACCGATCGCGAACGCACGGTCGTCACCACCCTCGGCGAAATCGCGCGCGGCGAAACCGACGTGGCATCCCCCGCCGTCTTCGTCGTTGGCGAAGTCGTCCGCCAACGCGAGGCGCTGTTCGCAATGGCGGAAGAGCTCGAATCCGCCGTCGCGTAAGAACCCCATTGCCACCATCGACCGCCACACCGGCGCGATACAATCTCCCCCACGGAGAGCAAACCAATGCGAACGATCGCTTTCGGAAGCGCGGTGCTGTTGTTCACGAGCGTGTTGGCAAACGCCCAGGACCTCGAGACGGCGTACAAGAACCTCAAGGACGCCGAATCCAAGAAGGACGCCGACCTCGTCAAGAAATGGGCGGGCGAAACCTCCAAGGCCGCACGCGCCGCGGTCGCGACTCCGGAGCCCGCCGCCGCCGACGCCAAAGCCGCTTGGACCAGCCGCGTCGACTACGCCAAGCAGGTCGACACTTACACCGAGTACGCCATGTACGCGCTGGTGCTCCAGCCCATTGAGGCGCCGAAAGTCGTCGACCTCTGCGAAGCGCTCGAAGCCCAGAATCCAAAGAGCCAGTATTTGCCGCAGATCGCCGCGCGCTGTATCGTCGGACTCAGCCAGTCAGGCAATCAGGCAAAGATCGTTCCCTTCGGCGAGCGCGCGCTCGAGCGCGATCCGTCGAACGAGGACGTCCTGCTGGTCCTTGCCGACAGCTACCAAAGCGCCAAGGAACCGGATAAGGCCCTGGCAACGGCCGCGAAACTAGTGGCGGCGCTGTCTGAGAAGCCCAAGCCTGCCGGAATCGACGACGCCGTCTGGCAGAAGAAGAAGGACGCCATGCTCGGCCGAGGCTACTGGATCATCGGCATGATTCACGCCGAACGAAATCAGCATGCGGAAACCGACAAGGCGCTCCGCAGCGCCCTCCCCCTGATCCAGGGGGACCCCGCCATGAAGGCTCCGGCCCTGTTCTATCTCGGCGTCGCCAACTATCAGCTCGGAAGGGCGTCGAAGAACCGCGCCGTGATGACCGAGGCCGCCCAATTCAGCGAGGAATCGGCTGCGATTCCCGGTCCCTATCAGGCGCTCGCGCTGAAGAACGCGAAGTCCATCCGTGCCGAGATCGCGCAGATGCCGAGGACGCCTGTTCGGCGCAAGAAGTAAGCGCACATCGCCAAACGCTGCCTTCGATACACTGAAAGGCAGGCACGCGGAAGGTTGAGCCGCTTGCCGCAATCAATCGTTCTACTCCAAGGGGATTTATCATGCTACAAAAAGCGATGTTCGGGCTGCTGGTTTTGACGGCGTTCTCAGCCGCCTTGCCTGCGCAGTACCGTGCAACCTCAGACCGGCAGGCCCAGATCCGGGGCCAGCGCGGCGACGAAGGGAAGTGCACCATTGAGGTTGATGTCGACGATATAGCCGAGGTGGAAGTGCGCGGCGACCGCGCCACTCTCAGGACCCTGTCCGGCCAGCCGTCGTCCTGGCGACGTTTTGAGTGCTCCGAACCGATTCCGCGCAATCCGGTCGACTTCCGGTTTGAGGGTAGAGACGGACGCGGACGCGTGAACCTCATTCGCGACCCTCGGAACGGCGGCGCCGCTGTGGTGCGCATCGAAGATTCGAAGGGCGGCCGCGAAGGCTACACGTTCGATCTTCTGTGGCGCGCGGGCGGCGGATACGGCGGCGGACGTCCCGATCCTGGCTATGGCGGCGGTCGCCCTGATCCGGGTTACGGCGGCGGACGTCCCGGCATTGGCAACGGACGGCCGGGTGGAAACTGGCGTGAGGTGGAGTTCCGCGGGCGCGGCACCGGCTATTACCGAAGTGGCCGTAGCCGCGACCGCCTCTCCAATTGCGAAGTCACCATGCGCCGCGGTGAAGTCCGCGTGCGATTCGAGACG
>JBDTTK010000183.1:0-7425 GCA_039930685.1 Bryobacteraceae bacterium
GTGGCGGCGTTCGGTGAAATCGGGAAGCATATACCCGGCTCGTCTTACATCGGAAATGCGATCTTGGGACTTCTTACGATTCCGGCGGTGATTTTCTCGGACAATTTAATGCGCGCGACCGCGGCACTGCTGGCGTTGGAGCATCGGACCGACGCCACGGGATGGGTGTCTCTTCGGGTCGGCTGGAAACTGTTCCGGATGGCACCCAGCTTGTTACTGACGCAGATTACCGCCGCCTTGGACTTCGATCGCGGCTGGCTCGTCGGCGACTGCCTCTGGCCGGTGGTATCGGTGATCGAACGGGTCTCCGGCATGACGGCGGTCCGACGCTCGCGCGCCTACCTGACCGGGATCAACTCGGCGGCGCGGGCGTTGGCGATTCGTCATCTGGTGCCGGCGCTATTTGTACTGGCCCAAACCGTTTCCGCGATGCGAACTGGGGCCACGGTCGAGCATCTCCAGACTCGGGTGCTGTACTCGCTGTTTCTCGCGCCCTTTTTCGTGGTGATCGCCGCGGCTCCGCTCGCCCTCTACGACCGCACGAGCGATAATCCGATCGCCCCCCTGGCGGTCCCCCACGTATCCCGCGACGACGACTTCCGGCGCTTCTCGATCTCGTGGAGCACAGCCATCTGGGTGCTGATTCCATTCCTGATTTGGCTAGCGGGCGAATCGCCCACACTATCCCAGGCATTCGCGACGTTCGCCGACTTGTAGCGGATGCGCTGACCCGTTCGCGTACCGTTCCACCGGCTGGGTATTGCAAACTAGAGCTATCCATGACGATGCGCTTCCTACTTGTTGCGATTCTGACCCTGGCCGGAATCGCGTCTTGCCAGACGCGCACGGTGGCCGTGATCGCTCATCGAGGCGAGCACCTGAGCCATACCGAGAACACGCTCGCGGGATTCCGCGCCGCCTACGACGCGGGCGCCGACTATTTTGAGCTGGACGTCCGAACGACCTCCGACGGACAGCTGGTCCTGATGCATGACGCGACGGTCGACCGCACCACGAATGGAAAGGGCCGCATCGCCGACATGACCTTCGATCAGGTCCGCGCACTGCGGGCAGGCGGTGAGCCGATCCCTACTTTTGAAGAGGCGCTGGAACTCGCGCACAGCCGAGGGCAGGTCTACGTGGATTGCAAGCACATCACGGCCGGGGATCTTATCGGCGCGCTCGAACGGCAGAAGATGCTCGACAAGGTGGTGGTTTACGGCGGCTTCCAGTTTCTCAAAGAGGTCCGAGCGCTGCGTCCCAACGTACGCGTCATGCCGGAGTCGGTGAGCGTCGAGGTCGTGCGGAAATTGGTAGACGAACTGCATCCCAAGGTAATTGCGTTCGGAGACCGCGACTGGAAGGATGACATCATTCGAATTGCGCGCGAAAGCGGAGCGGATCTGTACGTCGACCGCCTCGGCCTCGCCGACCAGCCCTCTGCCTGGATGGATGCGGTGGATCGCGGCGCGACCGGAATCCAGACGGACCATCCCGCCAAGCTCGTCGAGTTCCTGCGATCCAAGGGCGTGCATCGGTAGCGGGACGGCCGCACCGTCCCGGCCGCAGAGGTCCTTCACGGCTTTTCGACCGCCTATCGTGCTCGTCATGGAACCGTCCGACCCTTGATCTCGTACTTATTAATGACATGAGCCTTAACAATTTTGTGGAAGAGATCCAGGTTCTTGGCCGAGACCTGGTGGACAAGGTTGGAACCCTGGTTCACGACGGCAATGTGAACCGCATTATCATCAAGGATGAAAAGGGAAACACCTTCGTCGAGATTCCAGTGACTGTTGCCGCAGTCGGAGCCGTTTTCGCGCCGTTGCTTGCGGCTGTGGGCGCAATCGCGGCACTGGTTGCACGGTTTACGATCGTTGTTGAGCGCTCCAGTCCACAACCGGGCCCCGAGGATACGCCCGCCGACAAATCCTCATCGCCGTCCAGCGACCCGCGAGCATAACGTGAGTTGAAGCCTCTGGGAAGCCGAGAGGGACTAACCGGGTTCGAGAAACCACCGTCGCCCAATCGAGGCCGCCAAGGGCGTGGCTGTTGCGTCGTATTCACGTGTCATTCCGGTGAATTTCACGAGAATTCAGCATCCGCCGCGCCCTTAATGGCCGCATATCAGCCCGCATGAGCAATTCGTCAGCCTCATTATGGGCCGAAGTGGGCTATAATTCCTCCTTTGCCGCTTTCCTCCGGAGTAATTCATGAAGGCTTGTTCACCCATCGCGCGCCTGGTCATATTTCATTTCTTCCTGGCGCTGACTCTTTTTCAGGTTCGCGCTGCAGCCCAGGCGGCCTTCTCCATCAATACGGTGTTTCCGCCAGCTGGCGGCCTGGGAAACAATAGCCTCACCAGTCCCAACGGACTCGCGGTAGATGGCGCCGGCGGGTTGTACATCGTCGACACCTTATCGAATCGCATCTTCCATCGGACCAGTGGCGGTACACTCACGGTCGTCGCCGGTACGGGTTTCGCCGGATTTTCCGGCGATGCAGGACCGGCAACCGGCGCGCAACTCAATCAGCCGAGCGGTCTGGCGCGGGATTCGGCAGGCAACCTGTACGTTGCAGATTCCGGCAGCAACCGGATCCGGAAGATAACAACGGGCGGTGTCATCTCGACCGTAGCGGGAAATGGAAGCATTAGCGATATTTTTGCCGAGGGCGATCCGGCCGATCAGGTCGGAATCGGATTTTATCCTCAAAGTGTCGCTGTCGACTCAGGAGGGAATCTCTATCTTCCGAGTGCTGGTCGAAGCGCGATCCTCAAGGTAAACACGAGCGGCGCAATCTCGACCTATGTGTCTGCCGCGCCAGGCGGCGCAACGCTTTCGCCTGCGGCGGTCGCAATCGACGTCGATGGAAGTCTTCTGATTGGAACCGTGAACGGCATCGTTCGCAAGCCGGTCGGCGGTGCTGTGGTGTCGGTGTCCAACTTCACGCTGAGTGGCAGTTATTCGATCTCAGCCGACGCTGCCCGGGGCGTTTGTTACCACACGTTGTCCATGGTGAAATGCGTTTCCTCCGGTGGCCAGACCACCGATGTGGCTTCCGCCGGTTTCGTGACGTTCATCCTCTTTGACGGCGCCGGTAACTTGTTGTTCTCCGATCCGAGTACTGCCCGGGTGGTGAAACTCGCGCCGGGCGGCGCGGTGAGCACGGTCTATCAGGGGATGACGTCGCCCGAGGTGAAGTTGCCGAAACGCGTGGCAGTGGGTCCGGATGGAAGCCTTTACATTTCCGATGAGTCGGGGCATGCGGTGTGGCGCCTCGCGCCGGACGGCACGGCGAGTGTGTTTGCCGGTACGGGAAACGCCGGATTCGGCGCGGATAGCATTCCGGCCACGCAGTCCCAGCTTCTTGCGCCGGGCGGTGTCGCTGTGGATTCTGACGGCAAGGTATATATCGCTGAGATTGGCGCTCATCGCGTCCGAATGGTGTCGACGGATGGCGTCATCCACACAGTGGCAGGCACTCAAACGGCTGGATATTCGGGCGATGGTAGTTCTGCGGCATTCGCGACTTTGAACTCCCCCATGGACGTAGCTGTCGATGCGCAAGGAAATCTATTCATTGCGGACACGTACAATAACCGGATCCGGCGCGTCGCGAAGGTGGGCGGAGTCATCACGACGGTCGCCGGAAGCGGGCCGATGGCCGGGTTTGACTCCGGCCTTGCGGCTGGAGATGGCGCAGATGCAGTCGCTGCGCAGCTCAACAATCCGACCGCGGTTGCAATTGGTCCCTACGGCGACGTCTTCGTTGCGGACAGTCGACGGGTCCGTCGATTTCAGGTGGGAGGAACGATCAGCACGATTGCGGGTAACGGGCGCTGCGGAGACCAGGGAGACGGCGGGCCGGCCACTGGCTTGTCGATCTGCGTCGTATACGGACTCACTCTCGACCCGGCAAACAACCTCTATGTTTCGACCGGTGTTTTCGTCCGGCGAATCGACCCGTCCGGCGGGACCACGATCGTCGCCGGCGCGGGAGCGTCCGGATCCACGGCCGACGGCGATTTGGCAGTCGCTTCGAAGATATTCGCCTGGGGTATCGCCGTCGATGCCTCCGGCAATCTCTATCTAGCCGAGTCAAATGACAAGCAGGTCCGTAAGGTGATCGGCGGTACGCGGTGTGCGGTCGCGCTGTCGGATTTTGCGCGGGCTATCGGCAGCGGCGCCGATACGGGTTCGCTGCTCGCCACGCCCGGATCCTCCTGCGCGTACTCCGCGTCGTCCGACACTTCCTGGCTTCACATTGACAGCGGCTCGACGGGCGGCGGGGCCACGACACTATCCTACGCGGTCGACGCCTCTCTCGGGAGCAGTTTCCGGAGCGGCGCCATCCGCATCACGGTTCCGGGGGCATACGCGTCGTTCTATGTTTTCCAGGCTGGAGCCGCTTGCCAGTTATCGCTGAGCGCGACGGCTTTCTCCACTGACGCAAGTGCCAACTCAACCTATGTGCTTCTGACGCAAACGCCATCGAACTGCGCGGCGTACACGACCGCTATCGATCAACCGTGGCTGACGACGTTCACGCCTCCGGTGTCCGGCGGCGGCCCGTCGGCCGGCGTCAATATCGCAAACAACCCCACGAGCCAGAGCCGGACTGGCACGCTGACGATATCGGGCCAGACGTTCACCGTGATGCAATCGGCATCGCCTGTGAACATAATCAGCCCCGCGCCCGGGTCCGCGCTGAGCGGTGCGACGTCCGTGCAATGGTCGACTGGGCCGGCGGACATGTTCCGATATGAGATCGCGACATCGCCGGGTCTTGCGGATCTTGGCTCCGGTTTCACTACCTCCGGCTCCGCGTCCCTGAGCAACCTTCCCCAGGCTGGAGCTACGGTTTACTTCCGCCTCTGGCATCGCATCGCCGGGCTCTGGCGGCCCGCGCCGCTAGACGTGTCCTACATTGTCGCCGCCGGAAACCAACCCGGTCCGGTCGCCCTGCAATCGCCAGCCGACGGCGCCACGGGAATTGCTGTTAATACTTCGGTCACTTGGAGCGCCGCGACGGGAGCCACGTCTTACGACGTCTACTTCGGAACGACGAATCCGCCGCCCCTCTTCACGTCGGGCAGCGGGCTCACCTCCAACCCGACGCTGATCGCGGGCACGACCTATTTCTGGAAGATCACAGCGCGCAACGCGGGTGGCTCCAGCGTGTCGTCCGTCTGGTCGTTCACCACTGCCGGTACGGCGCCACCCGCTCCAAACGGCGTCAGTCCCGCGTCCGGCAATACACTGTCGCAGAAACTGACGTTTACATTTACCGATCCGCGGGGATGGCAAGACTTGGGTGTCGTGAACATTCTCATCAACAACGCCCTCGACGGACGCCAAGCCTGCTACCTCGCATACGGACGCTCGATCAACGCGCTGTACTTGATCAACGACACGGGAGACGACCTTCTGCCGGCGTTAGTGTTGAACGGCGCCGGAAGCGTCAGCAACAGCCAATGTACGATTAACGGGTCGCAGTCTTCGTTTACCGGGACCGGAAACACGCTGACTCTGGCGCTCGACATCACATTCGCCGCTGGATTTGCCGGCAACAAGATCACGTACCTGGCAGCGCGTGACGTCGCCGAGAACAACTCCGGGTGGCAGGCCCTCGGTACCTGGCAGGTGCCCGGGTCGGGGCCTGCAATCACGACCTCTCTGAGCGGGCTTTCACCTCGCCGAGGCGCGGGCCTAACTCAAACCTTCACATTTACGATCAACGACACAGCGGGATGGCAGGACCTCGGCGTCGTCAATGTACTGATCAATGATGCGATCGACGGGCGTCAGGCGTGTTACATGGCCTATGTACGATCGATCAACGTGCTGTACCTTGTTGACGACGCGGGCGGGACATTGCTGCCGCCATTCGTCTTGAATAACACAAGCTCGGTGCAGAATAACCAGTGCGTGATTAGCGGAGTCGGATCTTCAGTCACGGGGAGCGGAAACGCCATGACTCTGACGCTGAAAGTCACGTTCAAGAACTCATTTGTGGGCAATCGACTCATTTACGGAGCGGCCCGGGACGTGAATGACGCGAATAATACCGGCTGGCAGCCGCTTGGCACCTGGACCGTGCAGTAACAGACTGGGTAACAGCATCGGATGGTCCGTTGCGTCCGCAACCTAGAAGACACGCGATTCGCCTTGCTTCAGACAGAGCCAAGCGCCTGGAACGGATTCGCGGATTTTGGCTGACGATTTGGCGATGTCGTCCACTCCGAAGTGGAATGCGACGATGTGCTTCGGCTTCCAGGTCTTGGTGACGAACTCCAGTCCTTTGGGATCAAGCAGCCACCAGAAAGGCACCATCGCTACATCCGGCGGGGGACTCGCCATCAGGGCGGCCTGCGTTTTGTCGTCCGGGCCGGAGTCGCCGGCATGGAAGAGCGTCCTTCCACCCATCTGGATGCGGTAACCGAGGTTTTGCGCGGGACGGTGATCGAGCGGGACCGCGTCGACTTTGACGCCGACCACCTCGACCGTTGCCGCCGACTCTCCGGGCCACAACTGGCGCACTTGTTTCCGCTGGGCGAATGGGATCATGCCGGTCGCCTGGGGCGTTGAGGCGAAAAGGGCAGCCGGCGAGTGCTTCAGGAATTGCGAGATTGCGCCGGCGTCCCAATGGTCCAAATGAAAGTGGGTCGCGAGCGCCAAACTGACTCCGTCAAACGGAGGCTTGCCGTGCTCGATCTTCTCTTGCGTCGCCGCGTCGTAGCGGTGATAGTCACCCAAGCTGTCGCGCAACAGCGCGTCGACCAAAACCTTGGCGTTTCCGGCCTCCAGCATGACGCCTTCATTCGCGAGGTACGTGACTTTCACTTGCGCCTGGAGCGCGAGGCTACCCAGGCCCACAAGGAGTGGGGCTGTCCATCGGAATCGGAGCATAGAGTTGAGACGGCGATGCGCCAGCGACGTCACGCCGGGGCGTTTGAGCGAAACGAAGCCAGATTCGTGTATTCCAGCTAGGCTGCGGCGTTGGAGGCTGCCATCTTCTTCACCTTGCTGCGTTTCAGCCACATGATCACGCCGCTGACCACCTGTACCAGTACCAACAAACTGCTTACCATCGCGACCAGCCTGGTCAGCGATCCGAAGATATCCCCGGTGTGGATGGCTCGGTTGATCATTCGTGTCCGAATGGGTCCCGACGCCGTCCGGGAATTCTGCGACACGAGTACCTTTCCGCTGTATTGGTCAATCGAAATCCAGCTTCGGCCAAGCCCGGTGCCGCGAAAGGTGTGGTCTTCCGGAAAGTGCATGGTGATGTTGTAGGAACCCTTTGGCCCGTTCGGCACTGTCACTGTGATGGGAGAAGCGCCGGCCAGGTCTTTTTTGGCGATTTCCACCGCCTGCTCCGGCGTGATCGGAGTGGCTCCGGCAACGGGGGTGGACGGCAGCG
>JBDTTK010000184.1:0-7423 GCA_039930685.1 Bryobacteraceae bacterium
AATGGCAAATCCGGAAGGTTATCGAAAGGCCCTCCGTTTAATGAAGCTGGCTGATTATGAGCCGGTCGATGACGCCTCTCTCCGGCGAAACGCGAAAGGGCAAGGTGTACTCGCTGACCACCGTGGGACGGGACGCTGCGCGCCAACTGCTGGTCGGTACCGGCGAAAGCGACGACGACATCACCGCGCTACTGCGTTTGCTCGAGGCCAAGCAGCAATCCGCTGGGTACCTGACTCGCAAGATTAAGGACGCGGCCCGGCATTTGAAGGCTCTGGAAAAGAAAGGCTTCGTCGAAGTCGAGGATATCTCGGAAGAGCGCGACCCGCTGCGCGCGTCCGCCGAGCGCCTGCGCGTCGAGTTCCTTGGGCGAGCGGCCGACAAGAAGCTTCCCAAGGCACAGCGGGAATTGCTGGCCTTCCTCGAATTGCATCCCGGCGGCCACAATCTTGGGGTGCTCGAGGAATCCATGCCGGGCGCCAGCGTGGCGGCGCGGGCGCTTGGCCGCGCCGGACTCTTGTACCTAAAGCTCGAACCAGCCGCGATCGCCGGTGGTTTCGAACGTCCGGCGCACGCGCTCAATCCACACCAACAGGCGGCATTCGACAAAATCGCGGAAGCGATCGCCGTTCACCAATACCGTACCTTTCTGCTGCAAGGCGTCACCGGCTCCGGCAAGACGGAGGTCTACCTCAAGTCGATTGAAGCAGCTCTTGCCGACGGACGCGGGGCGCTGCTGCTCGTACCCGAAATCGCACTGACTCCCGCCGTCGCCGGACAGTTCTCCACGCGGTTTGGGGATAAAGTCGCGATTCTCCATTCGGCGTTTCACGACGCGGAACGCTCCGCGGAGTGGCGGCGTATCCAGGCAGGAACCGCCAGAGTGGTCGTTGCGACGCGTTCCGGTGTCTTCGCGCCCGTAAGAAATCTGGGGCTGATCGTCGTCGACGAGGAGCACGACCAAAGCTACAAGCAGGGGGAAACGCCGCGCTACAACGGGCGCGACGTCGCCATCGTTCGAGCCCGCGAGGCGGGCGCCGTAGTGGTTCTGGGATCCGCCACGCCGAGCCTCGAATCGCGTTACAACTGCGATGCGAAAGGTGGCGAGAAAAGCAAATACGAACTGCTGCTGCTGCCCGAACGGATCGAAGCGCGTCCAATGCCCAAGGTCACGATCATCGACATGCGCGAGGAGTTTCTCGAGACGCGCAAGAGTTCGCCGTTCTCTCGCGCCCTGCTCGATGCGATTCAGCATCGGCTCGAGAACAAAGAACAGACCATGCTCCTGCTCAATCGGCGAGGATTCTCGAGCTTCGTCGCGTGCCGCGCGTGCGGCTGGAAGATGGAGTGCATCAATTGCGCCGTGACGCTTACCTACCACCGACGCGACCGGCGGATGCTTTGCCACTATTGCGGGTACGCGGAAAAAGTTCCGGCGCGCTGCCCCAAGTGCGACAGCGACTACATCCAGTTCCTCGGGACCGGAGCCGAGAAAATCGAGGATGAACTCCACAACTTCTATCCGGAAGCGCGGATCGCCCGCTTGGATCGCGATACAGCCAGCCATAAGCGCGATTTCCTGACGATCTTGTCTGGCTTTCGCGAGGGCGCTTTCGATATTCTGGTGGGTACGCAAATGATCGCCAAGGGTCACGACATCCCAAACGTGACGCTCGTCGGCGTCGTCAATGCGGACATCGGACTCGCTCTGCCGGACTTCCGCTCCGCCGAGCGCGCCTTTCAGCTCCTGACACAAGCGGCCGGACGCGCGGGCCGCGGCCATCTTCCAGGCATTGTCCTGATCCAGACCATTAATCCGGACCACTACGCGATCCGCCACGCGGCCGCCCAGGACTACGACGCCTTCTATGAGAAGGAACTGCAGTTCCGCAGTGCGATGCGCTATCCGCCGTTCGCCGCGCTGGCAAGCGTTTTGGTCCGCAGCGAGAGCCAGGAGGAAGCGCTCCGCATGAGCGGCGAAATTGGCAACCTCGCGGGTGCGGGGGAGCAAGGAATCAAGATTCTCGGTCCGGCCGAGGCGGCGGTGCCGAAGCTGAAGCGCGAGTTCCGCTATCAGATGATCATCAAGGCCGCCAGCCGCAAACGCCTGAACGAAATGCTGCAAACGCTGCGGCGCTACGCCATGGATCGGAAATGGAACGCGCCGGCTCTGAGTATCGACGTTGATCCGCTCTCGCTGATGTGATCCGCGTCGCCCGTGGCAATCGGTTGTACACTGTCGAGGATCTCTTGCCGCGCCCCTATGAAATCGTCGACGCGAACCTGCATGCGGCCCTGCGGGTTTTTGGAGAGTCCACCGGCAACGGCGCAGTCGAAGGTCTGCCGGGAATCACCGTCATCGACTCTGGGCTTGACTACGCGGTCTTCAACCTCGCCGTCCTGTCCGGACCGGTCGTTGATCGAATCGAAGATTTCGGTCAACGGCTGGCCCGGGCCAACGCCTATTACGAGGCACGTCGGGTCCGCTGGTCTCTTTGGATGTGCGAAGACCACATCGACCGGTCCGCAAAGGCCGCGGTACGCAAGCTCATCTTGAACGCCGGATTCCGGCAGATCGCCGCTCCGCCCGGAATGATCGCGGAGTCGCTTGCCGCCCCTATTCGAGCGCTTCCGGCAGTGGAATGCCGTCCCGTCTCGGATGCGGCAACGCGCCTCGCCTTCACGCACATCTCGGCGGTATCGTTCGACATCCCGTTTCAGACGGCGCATAGAGTCTATGGCGCGGACCGGGCCTGGGCGGGCGCGTATCGCGGATGGATTGGATATGTCGATGCGAACGCCGTGTGTTGCGCGGCTACGGTGGTCGAAGCCGGCGCGATCGGCGTGTATTCCGTAGGTACGCTGCCGGGATTCCGTCGGCGAGGCTACGCGGAATCTCTGATGCGCCAGGTGGTTCCTCTGTTGACAGAGGAGACAGGCCTGACGCAGTCTCTATTACAAGCGAGCGATGCGGGCGAGGCACTCTACCTGCAGATGGGCTACCGGGCGGTGACGCGATATGCGGTCTATCTGCTATGACCTGCGAAAAGGCTGTCCTAGAGCGATTAACTCGATCCGAGGGCAAACTGGTCGACACGATGCAGGATCTCGCGCGCCGACTCCCCTGTCCGGCGTTCGAGGAAAGTGACCTGCGTCTTCAGCGTGACGGTGCGAAGTTGCCCTAGGACCTGGATGGGATAGGTCCCCGGCGTCTGCAAAGCGGCCTGCTTCGAAAGTGACATGGCACGAGCCGGATCGCCAGGCACAAGGGCCAACACTTCATCGTCGCTCCATCGGCTGATTTGGAACTCCGAGCCAAAGATGTTCCGCAGCCGTGCGCCCAAGGCGGCCATCGCAACGTCGACCGTCTGACGCCCACTTTGATGACACAAGAGTTTGAAATTTCGCACGGCGGTGTAGACCAGGCAAACGGGCTTCGTCGAATCCGGCGAGGCGGCGGACTCAATGCATAATTCCATCTGCTGCCGGTTCAGCAACCCGGTCGCCGGATCGAGCGTGGCGATCTTGCTGACCGCGTCCACCCGGGCGTGCAGTACCCGGATCTCGTCGCAGAGTTGCGCGACGATCAGTTGATTTTCGCGCTGCATTCGTTCCACGCAGGATTCGATACCCTGGACGGCCGCCGCCACTCCATCGCGCATCTTGGGCAGATCCTGAAAGGCCGTCACTGCCCGTAGCCGGATTAATTCGCGGGAGATCTGTCCTTGGTGGTCGTCGTCCCTGGCCGCCATCGAATCCGCCACGCTCTGCATAGCCACGAGTGCCGATTCGAGGTCTGAGCGCAGGCGACCGATCTGCCCGTGAGCCCGTTGCTGGTAGTCGCGCAAAACTCCCCGGAACTGGCCCCTGCTCTCGTTCAGCGAAACCGGATCCGTACTTCGTTCCGCCGTACCCTGAATCTCGCGAAGCCGGTCGCGGGTACTCTCCGCGTCCGTGGAGTCCACAACAACAAGGTAGTGCTCCGCCGATTGCAGAGCGGAGCAATAGCAGTCAATGGCAATCCGTTCGAGATTGCGAATCCGGTCAAACTCGTTTATGGACTTGGATAGCGAGATCACGCCGCACCCTTCCTGGAAACCTCATCGGAGAATCGGCGTCGAGTCTTAGAAAATCTGCGTCCCTACCGGGTCCCTCGGAAACTCATGCCCGCGAACGTGACAACGCTCCCTTCGTCGATATTCCACTGCTCATAATTCCGCAAGGACCCGCGCGCTTCCGGGACCGCCTTCAAAAACGTGTAAAACGGCGCCGAGCCGCACCACTTCAGATCGTCGTGATTCGGCTGGACAAGACGCCAGAATCCGTCGGCATCGCCCTCCGACAGCCGCTCGATGCGGGCCCGGTCTCGTAAGGCGACCTCTTCCATGGCGCCGCGGTTGGCTTCCGCCGCGGCCTCGTCTCCATAGCGTGCTCCCATATGCGCCATGTCGACGCCCAGCACCCAGCACAGACGCTTCCCTTCCCGCGCATGCAACTCCGACAAGCCGTCAAGCAGCCGTTTCACGCCGTCACCCGCCTCCGGCGCGGCGCCGCTCATGAGACTAGTGGCGTATGACCCGACCAGGATTGGCAGGATCTTCACGTCCGGGCCATACACATGTTGCAGGAAAACGACCTGGAATTCGATCGAATGCTCAAAGCTATGGCAGTAGTCTTCCATGGCCGCCCCTGACCCGCAATCCGCCGCCAGCTTGGCGACCAGCGCCTGATCGGTCCGTGCGGTGCCGTACGGCGTCACGAAGTCCTTCTTCGTCAAGCCCAGACGGTCTGGAGCGCCATAGTGCGAGGTCCCCAGAATCACAAACGTCCGATCGCGGTGCGACGAACCCAAGGATCGATACGCGGCACGGTAACTCGCCACGCCGCCGAACGGCGAGACGTGCGGGGCGGCGATGGCGATCAGATTCTCGTCCGCTTTCGCATCCTCGCCCGCGAGATATTCGTCAAAGGTGCGCTCGAGTTCGGCTGGATCCTCAGGGTATCCGCCTTCCCTGGCGTGCGCAGCCTGCCGATCCGGCGCGTCCGCGAACTCGTGCCAGGCTTTGTCCCGCAAGGCGTAGAACGCGTCGTCATGGAGGAAACCCGCGGTACTTAACGCTTCGTCGAGGTGGGCCGCCATTTCCGAGACTTGCAACTCGCCGGTGACTTCGGCGAAGTGCGCCCGGATGTCGAGGTCCGTGTGCTCGCCGTCGTAAAAGGAAAGTGCCTGGGCGAAAAGCGGCGGCAAGATCAGCGTCGTGTCCGAGTAGCGATACGGATCGCGCAGGACCAGACCGGGACGGTCCTCGATGGGGGATGGAAAGAAATCCAGTTCCATCCGAAGTTGCGCGAGGCGGCGGGACATTCGTTCAGGATATCGCCCAGATCCCTCCAGACGCGGGCGGCTCCTGGATCATCGCCCGTAGAATGAAGCTGTGCAACCTCAGCAGCCGGCCGAAATACCGGAGAACCGTCCAGGCGAACCACACGAGGAATATTCGAGACGCCTTGATCTCTGGATGAAGCAACGTGAGCGCTGGGAAAAGCTGTTCATCCCGATCGGCAATGCACGCCTGGGCTTGGTGATCGTCGCGCTGGTGTTCGTATGGCAGGCCAGTTGGTGGGTGCTGCTGCCGATCGCCGGCTTTGCCGGACTTGTGGTCTGGCATGAACAAGTCGCGCGACGCCGTCAACTTGCGGTGCGCCGGATCGCATTCTATGAGCGCGGCGTCGCCCGTCTCGACGGCGGGTGGCCAGAAACCGGCAGCCACGGTGAGCGCTTCCGCGACGGTGAGCACGTGTACGCCGAGGACCTCGATCTGTTCGGCCGCGGTTCCCTCTTTCAGCTTCTTTCGCTCGCGCGGACAGGGTCCGGCGAGGCGACGCTTGCCTCGTGGCTCAAGGCTCCGGCGCAGCGCGCGGAGGCCGCCGACCGGCAGGACGCGATCCGCGAGTTGCGAGGCAAACTCGATCTCCGCGAAGACATCGCCGTGCTCGGGTACGATATCGCGGCCGGCGTCCACGAGCGCGAGCTATCGGTATGGGGCCACTCGATTGGCGCACCGTTCGTGCGGTTCGCGCGGCCGATCGCGATCGTGCTGACGGCCGCCGCCATCGGAACCTTCGCCTTCGCCATGGTCGGCGTCGGACGCTGGGCGCTCTTTCTCGTCACGCTACTCATCGAATTCGGCTTTATCTACCTCATGCGCCATGGCGTCGGTCATGTAATGGCCGGCGTCGACACCCCCGCGCGAGACCTCCACATCCTTGCGCTCATCACCGCGCGCCTGGAACAGGAGTCGTTCACCTCTCCCCGGCTCGCCGCCCTGCGTGCGCGGCTCGACCTCGACGGCGAACCCGCATCGAAACGCATTGCGCAGCTCCAACGCTGGATCGAGCTTTTGCATTCGAGCCACAACCAACTCGTCGCCGTCATCGCGCCAGTCGTACTGTGGCGCGAGCACGTCACCATGGCGATCGAGGATTGGCGCGTCAAATGGGGACCGTCGATCGGAACCTGGCTCGATGCGGTCGGCGAACTCGAAGCGCTTGGCTCGCTCGCCGCATTCCACTACGAGCGTCCCGACGCGCACTTTCCCGAATTGATGGATTCCACCTCACCGGTACTCGAAGCGGTTGCCGTGAAGCACGCTTTGCTCGCTGCCGGGAAGGCAGTCGCCAACGATGTGGCGCTCAACGAGAACTCGCAACTTTGGATTGTGAGCGGCTCAAACATGTCCGGCAAAAGCACGCTGATGCGCGCCGTTGGACTTGGCGCTGTACTCGCCTGGACGGGCGCCCCTGTGCCCGCGGAACGGTTCCGGATTTCCCGCCTCTCCGTCGGTGCCTCCTTGCGCACCGTCGACTCCGTCCAGGACGGACGGTCGCGGTTCTACGCCGAAATCCGGCGGCTGAGCCAGATCGTGAACGCCGCGCGGCAAGGACCGACGCTGTTTCTGCTGGATGAACTGCTGAGCGGCACCAATTCGCACGATCGCCGCATCGGCGCGGAGGCGTTGGTGCGCGGTCTGGTCGCGAAGGGCGCTATCGGATTCGTTACGACGCACGACCTCGCGCTCGCCTCACTCGCGGATTCAATCCCCGGTTCGCGCAACGTGCACTTCGAGGATCAAATTGAAGGCGGCGAAATCCATTTCGACTACAAACTTCGCGATGGCGTCGTCACGCGGAGCAACGCGCTCGCATTGATGCGCGCGGTAGGGCTCGAAGTGTAAGGGCCTGCACCATCCGGCCCGCCGCTCGCGTACACTCCTGGTTTGGGGCCGCCGCGCTTCCAAAGATCAGGAGTTCCCTTCCATGTCCCACAAGATGTCCGACGCAGAAGTAACGGTCGCCCTCGTCGACCTCCCCAACTGGAAGGCCGTCGAAGGAAAGCTTCATCGCAAATTCGAGTTCCCTGACTTC
>JBDTTK010000185.1:0-7415 GCA_039930685.1 Bryobacteraceae bacterium
CAGGGGCACCGTCGAGGATGCCGTCGAAGTCGCGGAGAACGACGCAGACGTCAGGGAGGCGGAAGCGGGTCTGGCCGTTGATGGTCAGGCGGCAGTGGAGTTCGGTCAGTACCGTGCCGAGGCCAGACTGCTTTTGATACTGCTTTAGCTGATAGACGCACTCCGACTGGATGAGGCTGTGTTTCTTCTTTCCCAATTTGAGCTCCACGATTTCGCCGTCGACGTATTCACAGTGCTCATACGCAGGGTTGGAGAGATACTCGTCGATCGACACGCGCGTGGCAGCGGTGGAACCCATATCCAGAGTGTACATCCGGGTTTCGGCCGGTGCGTTGCGGTCCGGTGCCTTTTCGGTATGATGGCGGTTCCACGAGATCTCTATGAATCCAGTTCCCCCCGATCAACAACGCGCGATGGTTGAGCGCCTGATGAATGCCTGCGGCGGGGCGTATTCGCCGGAGGAGCGGCGGCGGTATTTCATTACGGGTCCGCAGTGGGCGGCGGCGTATCCGGGGCATGCGTTGTTCCATGCGCCGACGCGGTCGGAGATTGGGTTCGAGGAGGTGATTCGCGAGTATGCGCGGATCGGCATCGGGTGGTGGTGCACGCACGACACGGATGTGATTCCGACAGAGTCGCTGTTTGGCGATGTGCAGGAAGAGACCGTGGCGCGGATTGCGGCGGCGCTCAAGGAAAACGGCTTGGGTTGTTCGATGGTGACGACGGAGACGTTCCACCATGCGGTGTGGGTGGCGAGTCCGGCGGCGGAAGCGCCGGAGGTCCGGGCGTATGCGGCGAAGCGGGTCGCGAACACGGTGAAGATCGGGCATCAATTGGGCGCGCAGTATTGCGTGTACTGGCCGGGGTCGCTCGGGTACTTCACGCAGGGGGCGGTCGAGGAGACGCAGACGCTGCGGTGGTACGCGGAGGGCTTGAATGCGGCGTGCCGGGCGGACATCGAGTTGGCGAAGCAGTTCGGGCGTCCGACGCTGAAGCATTGCCTGGAGGCGAAGCCGTTCGAGCCGCAGGCGGAGATTCTGCTGCCAACGTCGGACGCGATGCTCGCGTTTATCGCGTCGGGGATGCTGGAGCATCCGGAGATGGTGGGGCTGAATCCGGAGTACTTGCACGAGTTGATGTGGGGAGCGGCTCCGCGGGCGGCGCTGGCGCGGGCGATTGTCGCGGGCAAGCTATGGCATTTCGACATCAACGACGGGTATCGGCTGAAGCACGACGTCGATATTGCGGTGGGGTTGGTGAATCCGCTGGACTGGCTGAATGTGTTGGTGCTGCTGCGGAGCCATAAATATGAGGGGCCATTCAATCTCGACTACAAGCCGCCGCGCACGACCAGCAATTGGGGCGTGTTCGGCGTGAGCTTTCCGACGGCGGTGGATCGGTTTATTACGTTGTGGGAGATGGCCGGTGACGTGATTGCGGATCCGGTGATCAGCGAGGCGTCGGCGGCGCTGCGGGCGGGCGGGGGCGTGAAGGATCCGATGGATGTGGAAGCGATTATTGCGTCCAACAAGGAGTTGCTGACGCTCCATGAATTGATCGCGCATCGGATGGTGCAGATTTTAGTCGGCGCGCATCGAGGACGCCACTACTCTTTATAGGGATTCCACGGGATAGGGATGGCGCGGGCGTGTGAGGTCCGTGGCACACTGAAGGCATGGGCCTCGGAAAGACGCTGATTCTGGCGGGTGCGGCGCTCATGGTCATTGGTCTGATTGTGTTTGCGTTGGAGCGGTTTTCGATTCCAATTGGACGATTGCCGGGCGATATCGTGATTCGGGGGAAGAACTCGACATTTTTCTTTCCGGTGGTCACCTGCTTATTGTTGAGTGTCATTCTATCGGCGGTATTCTGGCTAATTGGCCGGCGGTGATTCAAAAATGAGTTCCAGACGCAGTCGGATAACGAGCATGCACATCAGGCGGCTGGTGGCTTTCCTGTTGGGCGCATGGATGTTGGGGACGGGGTTCATGGCTTACGTGGCCGTCCACAATCTGCGGAGCGTCGACACACTGCTGAACGCTCCGCCGGTTAAGGCGTCGCCGATGCTCGGGCTGCTGGGCCAGAACGATGCCCGACTTTTACTGCACCATCAGGTGTCTCAGTTGAATCGCGACTACTTCCTGCGATGGGAGCAGACCGAAATTCTGATTGGCGTTCTGACGATTTTCTTTCTCGTTTTCGCGACCCCTCTGCGCCTGCTTCCCGTGGGAATCGCAACCCTCGCGACGGTAGTCGTCCTGTTTCTGCATTTCTTTATTTCTCCGGAGATCCGGTACCTGGGAGAATCGCTCGACTTCGTCGCGATCACGGCGGGTGAAGGACTGCGAAGCAAAATGTGGGCATTGCATCAGGTCTATACGGCGGCGACGCTCGTCAAACTGGCGGTTTGCGGGGTCCTGATGGCCTATCTGCTGTGGTTCCGGGAGCGGGCGGTGAGGCGGAGGCGCGTGGTCAGCGAGTTGGATGCGAGCGACAGTGCGCACGTCACGCAGGCCGTCCGCTAGCGAATCGCGCGACCTGAAGCGCCCGGAAAACGGATCATAGTGGCATGGGGAAGTTTGTCCGTATCATGTGGCTGCCAGTCATGGTCGCCGCGCTCTACACGGCTTGGGTCATGTGGCAGCGTCACGCCGACGATTCCGCTTCCGGGCCAGCGATCGAGCGCGATCCGATGGCAGCGTACGGCACAAGCGTAAAGATTCTGCAGTTCTATGCGGCGGCGAAGGAAGTTGCTCCGGGCGGGAAAGTGCTGATCTGCTATGGCGTGGTGAACGCAGCGGCGGTGCGGCTTGATCCGCCCGTAGAAAAGGTCTGGCCGGCGGTGAGCCGGTGTTTCGAGGCGGCTCCGTCCGTTGACACGCGATATACGCTGACCGCCGAGGCGGCGGACCACAAGACCGTTTCTGAATCGTTCGAGATCGCGGTCAGGCGTTAGGCTCGGACTTTCCGGCCGGGTGGGGCCGCCGCATGAACCGGCGAGGGTTGTTCGGCAACTTCAGTCAGTTCAGCTAGTTACCTCTTTCGTCGCGCCATCCCATGACGTTCCCTGGTTGCCCCTCCCCAAGATTTTTGCGTCTCCACAATCCTTTTACAAACCCTCCACGGCTGCATTGAGGCCGGGTCCCAAGATCGTTTTGTGAGCAGCGGTAAACGACTCACGAAGACGAATCGAAAAGGACAACGACCATGAAAAAAAGCATTCTCTTGACGACCCTCCTCGGCACCCTGGCGGCATTGACACCAGCGTCCGCGACCGCTCAAAACCTCGTAATCGTTTCGATGGGCGACTCCCTCGCGGCGGGCGAAGGCAATCCCAATTCGTTCAGCATCGCCGGCGCGGTGTGGTCTAGTGCACCCTGCCACCGTTCCGTAAACAACGGCAGGCGCTTCGCCTCGGACCGCATGAATGATCTCGCCAACCTCTCCACCAGCTTCTTTGATTTCTCCTGCTCGGGGGCGTCGATCGATGCCGGAATTCTGGGTTCGCAACTGACCTCCCAGCCCGACGCGAACAACGGCAGCCGCACGCCCCAAATCGATCAGGTAGTCAACGCGCTCGGAAGGGTACCAGGCACAACCCGGACGGATGCCGTCATTGACATCGTCATGATCTCGATCGGCGTCAATGACGTGAACTTCGCGAGCGTCGTCACCGAGTGCCTGCTGCCCAACGGCATCACCGACTGCACGACTAGTGCCGCGGTGAACACGTCACGAAACGTGCTCGCCAGCGGAGCGTTCGCCGCCGCCTATGACCGGTTGGGCGCCGCCATCCGGGCGAAACTGCCGAACGCCAGACACGTGTACATCACGGAGTATCCGATTGAAATGACCAGCGCGGCCGGGAACTTCTGCGGCAACGTGGACGACGGCAGCGGCGATGCCTCGATGGTGGGCGTATCCGCGACGGAAAATGAGTTCCTGTTCACCAACATCCTGCTGGTCTTGAACGATCGAGTGCAACAGGCGGCGGGCCGCAACGGCTGGACGTTCGTCCGCGGTCCTGAGGACACGTTCGCCACCCACGGTTATTGCACGAGCCTCCAGAGGCGCTACCTGAACACGCTTTCGGATTCGTTCTTCCGCCAGGGCAATCAGAACGGTACGATGCACCCGAACATTGCCGGGCACAAAGCTTACGCGGATGCGCTGATCGCCCGGGCCACCCTAGACTTCAATCTTCATCTTGAATCGCCGCGCGTCACCCGGAAAGCGGAAATCAATGTTGGCGTTCCGGCTCCCCTGGCGCTGCCTGCGCAACTCGCCCTGCCGGGAGTGAAGAAAGCGGTCCAGTTCGAGATCGGACAGCACCCGGGTACGCTCACGGTGACTCTGCAACACCGTGTACTCAATCCGCCCGTTTGCGTGCCGGTCTTCGGTTGCACCACTCCGCCGGTTCCCGCGTTCTCGAACACGGCGATGGCCGACGCCGGAGCGGGACGCCTGAACCTGTTCTCCGCCACGATCCCAGGTTCCGAGTTCCTGCTGCCGACTCAGACTCTGGAATACCGGGCCGTGATTACGGCGACGCGCAACGGCGAAACTCGCACGGTGACGACATCCAAGGGGACCATCGTCCTTGGCGATGCGCTGGTTCGCTAAGACCTTGCAAAATCAAATCCATCGTTCGAGCCGGAAAGGGGCGCCTCTCGGAGGGCGCCTCTTTCGGCGTTCCTGAACCCGATCCAACCACCGGAGACTTCCATGCCGCTCACGCTTGAAACCCTATTAACCGCCAAAGAGGCCCATGCTACAATTCCACTCGCCAGTATGCGAGCCGACTCCTCCTCCCCGCTCACCGTCATGATCGTCGAGGACGATGCGGAAATACGCGGCGTCGTCAAGACGCTGCTCACCAACGAGGGCTATACGGTCGAAGAAGCCGCGGATGGGCGGATCGCGGTCGAGCGCGTGTTCCTCGTCAAACCCGATTTGATTCTGGTCGACCTTCGCTTGCCGGGCCTCGACGGAGCCGAAGTGTGCAAGCGGGTTCGCGCCGGGCGGCTGAACACTCCGATTATCGTGATCAGCGCCGCGGGCGAGGAGTTCGACAAGGTCCTGCTGCTTGAACTTGGGGCCGACGATTATGTGGTGAAGCCGTTCGGCGCCAGGGAGTTGCTCGCGCGCATTAAGGCGGTTCTGCGACGGAGCACGGCGGACCACCGCGCGGTCTTGAGCTTTGCCACCGTCGAGGTCGACACCGATCGGCGGATTGTGACCAGCCGCGGCGCCGAAATCAACCTGACGCCCTCCGAGTACAACCTGCTGACGTATTTCCTGCGGAATCCGGATCGCGTGCTCACGCGCGAGATGATCCTGGGTGACGTCTGGGGCTTCGAATCCGCGCCGACCACGCGTACGGTCGATTCCCATGTCGTTAAGCTTCGGCAGAAGCTCGAACCGGATCCAACGGTGCCGCGCTACTTTCTCACGGTGCACGGCGTGGGATACCGGTTTGTTGCATGACCGGCAACGGCATTGGACCTCGCATCCTGATCGTGGATGACTCGAGCGAAAGCCGGGCTATTCTGGCAATCGCCTTGCGCACGATTCCTGACGCCATTGTCGACGTCGCCGAAAGCGGCGATGCCGCGCTGGCACTACTTGGCGTTGAGAACGTCGATGTCCTGATCACGGATGTCCGCATGACCGGCATGAGCGGCATCGAGCTGCTTGGCGCGCTACGCGAACGCGGCCGCTGGCCGCGTTCCGGGGCGCTGGTAATCAGCGGCGAGACCGACCCGGATTTGCCGCGCCGCGCACTCGAAGCGGGCGCAGCCGCGTTCTTCGCCAAACCGTTTTCGGCCGGACAGGTCCGCAAATCGGTACTGTCCTTACTTGCCGCTTAGAAATGGCTAGAGTCTATCTATGACTTGGCACAAGCTCGCGTTCTGCCTGCTTCTGCCTGCGGCGGCCCATTGCCAGCAGGCGAGCCTCGACCGGATCCTCGAACAGGTCGATCTCTTGAAGAAGGAAAATCAGCGGCTTAACCAGCAGCTTGACGCGCTCCGGCAGCAGGTCGTCGAGTTGAAGGCTGCCAACACGGGCGCGGTGGCTACCGCTGAGAAGCTCGATGTAGTCAGTCAGCGCATCGAGGACCTCGACAACTCGAAGGTCGAGGCCGATCAGAAGTTTCCGGTGAAGCTCTCGGGACTGGTGCTGATGAACTCTTATTACTACGCGGGGCACACGGGTGGTGCGGAGTTGCCGCTTGTTTCGCAGTTGAGCTCGTCGCAAGGGGCGGGCGGCGGCACATTCCGAAATACGCAACTGGCGTTTGCTTACACGGGGCCGAAGGTGCTGGGCGCGCAGGTCGCCGGACGCCTCCAATTGGATTTCTTCGGCGGGTCGTTGAACATCCAGAATCACCTTGCACGCATCCGCACGGCGGATGTGAGCCTTCATTGGGCGTCGCGCAGCCTGACGTTTGCGGTGGATAAGCCGATCTTTAATCCACGGGAGCCGGATTCGCTCTCGCAGCTCGGCGTTCCGCTGTTGGCCAACAGCGGCAATCTGTGGTTGTGGCAGCCGCAACTGCGCTATGAGGAGCGGGTGAAGTTCACGGAGAACGCCGGGATCCGGGCGCGGATCGGCGTCTATCAAACCAACGATTCGCTGGCCGCGGTTCCGGCCGGGGTGAGGCTGTCACCTTCACGTCCGGCGCTTCAAGGGCGCGTCGAGTTCTTCCACGGTCCGATGGGCGGGCGGCGCTACGAGATCGCCCCGGGGTTCCATGTCAGCAATTCGCTGGTGGCGGGCGCGAGTGTGGCGTCGTATGCGGTTTCAGTTGACTGGCTGGCACGTATCGCGCCGCGCGTGGATTGGACCGGATTCGCGTTCACCGGCCAGAATCTGACGGGACTTGGCGTTGCGGGATTGCGTCAGGCGTTTGCGTTCCGGCAAGGGCGTCCGTTTGCGGTCCGGGGGCGGGGCGGATGGATGCAGACGACGTTCCATGCCACTTCGCGGTGGGATGTGAATCTCATCGCGGGGATGCAGGACGACTTCAACCGCGATGTCGCGGCGAACGGCGTGGCCCGCAACCTGTCGTATGCGGCGAACCTCCGGTTTCGCCTAACATCGAATGTTGTCCTCGGACCTGAGATCATGCAGATCCGGACGACATGGCGGCAATCGGGAGTCCAACTGATCAATCGTTATGACCTTGCCCTCGGCTATCTCTTTTAGTCTCGCCGTCACGTGCCTGGCGAATGCCGGATATTGCGCCACGGTTACGGGCAAGATCGAGCTCACGAAGTCGAAGGACCTTTCCGGTGTGGTCGTCTGGCTGGAACCGGTCGGCGGCGCGCCGCCGGTGGGCGAGCAGACCACCGCACGGATGGCACACAAGAACAAGACGTTCATTCCGAGCGTGCTGGCGGTCCGGACAGGGT
>JBDTTK010000186.1:0-7396 GCA_039930685.1 Bryobacteraceae bacterium
CCTATCGGTGATGCGCATGTATTGGGACGGCGAGACGGAGCCGTCCGTCGAGGTGCCGGTGGGTGATTTCTTTGCGATGGGCTGGGGCAAGTACGCGCCGATTTCGTCGCTCGCGATTTGCGTAAATCCCGGAAGCGCGTTTAATTCCTATTGGCCGATGCCGTTCCGGAAGAAGGCGAAGATCACGATGCAGAACATCGACAGCCAGCCGATGCGGTTGTATTACCAGATCGATTACACGAAGACGCAGATTCCGTCCGATGCGGCCTACTTCCACGCGCAATTCCGCCGCGTGAACCCGCTGCCGTTCAAGGAGGTGTATACGATCGTCGACGGCATCAAGGGGCGCGGCCACTACGTCGGGACGTACATGGCGTGGGGCGTCCGGAACAACGGATGGTGGGGCGAAGGCGAGATCAAGTTCTACATGGACGGCGACAAACAATTTCCGACAATCGCGGGCACGGGCACCGAAGACTACTTCTGCGGGTCCTACAACTTCGAGAATCAGGAGAAGCACGTCTACGAGGAATTCACAACGCCCTACGCGGGACTTGCACAGGTGATCAAGCCGGATGGGCTCTACCGTTCACAGCAGCGATTCGGGTTGTACCGCTGGCATATCGTCGATCCGGTGCGGTTCGAGTCGGACTTGCGAGTCACGATCCAGGCGCTCGGCTGGCGTCCCAACAGAACGTATCTTCCGCTGCGCGACGACATCGCGTCGGTGGCGTTCTGGTATCAGACGGAGCCGCACGCGCCATTTCCGAAGCTCCCTGCGAGAGAGCAGCTAGAGACCAACTGAGTTGTGCTCGTCCCTGAAAGCGGACTTCCTCGATGATGATTCCGTCCATGCTTGTGCTTCTCGCTCTGTCGCCGCTGCTCGCGGCGGCAGCAGAGCCGCCTCCGATCCCGGTCGGCGTTGATGCCTACCGCCTGTGGGAACGGTGGCCGTATCAACGCATTGGAGCGCGCGCCTACATGCGCAGTACGTACGACCGGACTGGCGGAAACGAGTCGGCGGACGCGTCGCACTTTCTGTATCAACTTGCGCCGGATCGCAACATCACGCTCGATGTTGCCGGTCCGGGCATGTTGTATTTCGTGCGCTACAACCATTGGCACGGCAGTCCGTGGCATTACGAAGTAGACGGCAGGGATCAGATCGTCGAGGAGACGAGTACGGCGGATCCGCTCCATCCGGTGCGGAATTCGGTATGGATGCCGCCGCAGTTATTTCCCTCGCCGCTGGCGTTCACGTGGTCCGTGACGAAAGGCGCCGATCTCTCGTGGGTGCCGATCGGCTTCGAGAAGTCGTTCCGGATGGGATATTCGCGGACGTTCTACGGAACCGGCTATTACATCTACCATCAGTTCGTAAAAGGCACGCGGCTGACGCGTCCGATTACTTCCTGGGACGCGAAGACGCCACCTGACAAGGACGTCCTTGACCTGATCGCGAAGTCGGGGAGCGACATCGCTCCGCGGGCCGGAACGCAGGGCGTGAAGGAAGAGTCCGGCGAAGTGACCGTGTCCGGCAAAGGCGTCGGGATTTGGTCGAAATCCGGACAACCTGGAATGGTGCGCGCTCTCGAACTGTCGGTGCCGAAAGACCAGGCGCTCGAGATCTCGCGAATGCGATTGCGAATCACGTGGGACGGGCGCGCGAGCGCTTCGGTCGATGCTCCCGTACCACTGTTTTTCGGAGCGGGAAGCCTCTACAATCGCGACAGCCGCGAGTATCTTGTGAAGAGCTTCCCGATGGTGATTCGCTACGGCGAATCGCGGATCTCGTTGAGCTGCTACATTCCAATGCCGTTCTTCAAGTCCGCACGAATCGAATTGGCGGTCGCGAACGGCGAGCCGATTCGCGATGTTCAGTGGCGCGTCCGGTATGCGCCATTCAAGGACGCTCCGAATCAGGTCGGCTATTTTCATGCGACGTATCAGGATCATCCGACGCCCGAAGCCGGCAAAGACGTCGTGCTGCTCGATACAAGGAAGACGGAAGGCGGCGGCGACTGGTCCGGGCAGTTCATCGGGACCTCGTTCATCTTTTCGCACGAGGCGATTCTGACAACGCTCGAAGGCGATCCGCGATTCTTCTTCGACGACAGCCAGACACCGCAGGCGCAAGGAACGGGGACGGAAGAGTGGGGAGGCGGCGGCGACTATTGGGGCGGATTGAACATGACGCTTCCATTCGCGGGACATCCGGTGGGAGCACGAACGCCGAAAGAGGCTAAGAGCGCGGAGGACAAGGTCGAGTCGGCGTACCGTTTCCTGCTTGCGGACTTGATGCCGTTCGGTAAGAATGCCGTGATCCGCCTCGAACACGGCGGGACGAATGAGTCGACGCAGGACTACGAGACGGTTACGTATTGGTATGGGATTCCAGCACCGTCCCTGGTACTGAGCGACGAGTTGGCGGTCGGCGACGAAAGGAGCGAGAAGGCGCACAGGTACTTGTCGCCGGATGCATCGAAGCCGTACGAGATCGAGTCGCGGTATGAGTGGGGTCCGGATACGATCGGCGGAAAGGAGATCTATCCGGCGACAAAGGATCGCGGGCGGACGACGACGACGGAATCCGAGTTCACGCTCAAAGTAGATCCGAAGAACTTCGGAGTGATGCTCCGGCGGAAGCTCGACTATTCATATCCCAATCAGCGGGCCGAAGTCTTCGTAAGCGATGCGAAATCCAAGAAGCCGGATTGGAAGTCCGCGGGCGTCTGGTATCTGGCGGGTTCGAACACTTGCGTTTACTCGTTTCCGCCGAACCGGAATGAATTGGGCGCGACGGAACATGTCGCACAGACCTCGAATCGCCGGTTTCGCGAGGACGAGTTTCTGATCCCGCGCGATCTGACGCGCGGTCGTTCGGCGATCCGCGTTCGGGTGCAATTCACGCCGGTAGTTATTCCGCTCTATCCGGGCGCTCCGGCGGCGGAGTTGGCGTGGAGCGAAATGCGGTACTGGGCGTATAGCATCGTGATGCCGCAGTTCAGACCCTAGCTCGCGCAGGCGGCGCGCACGGCCCCGTTCATCCCTGGATTCAGCATCGTGGCGTTTTCTTCGCTGAAACGCGGAGGAAGGTGCGGTGCGGGTGGCGACAGAGCGCAACCGGCGCTTCGGGCGCGCCAACATCTGTTTTTGCAGGGCCTTCGGCCGGCTAGGCGCCCGGATGGATTTCGCCAGTCGAACTGCAGCGCGCCGCCGCGGTTTGTTCTTGTGGCCAAGGGACCAATTGCCTAGGATCGAAGTATGCGGGCAATTGCCGTCCTAGTCTCGTTGTGCCTGTTACCGGCTGCGTTGGCCGCCACCGCGCCGACGTTCCACAAGGACGTCGAACCGATTCTGCAGCGCAAATGCCAGGGGTGCCATCGTCCGGGAGAAGCCGCTCCGATGGGGTTTCTGACGTATGCGCAGGCGCGTCCGTGGGCAAAGGCGATTCGCGGGGCGGTGCTCGAGAAGAAAATGCCGCCGTGGTTCGCGGATCCGGCATACGGTCACTATTCGAACGATTCCCGGCTGTCCGCGAAAGAGACCCAGACTCTGGTCGCGTGGGCGGACTCGGGAGCGCCAGAGGGCGCGCTGAAGGATGCGCCTCCGGCGAGAGAGTTCGAAACGGGATGGGCGATCGGAAAGCCGGATGTCGTATTCCAGATGCCGAAAGCGTTTCAAGCTCCGGCGTCTGGCGATATCCCGTATCAGTACATCCTGATGCCGACGAACCTCACCGAGGACCGTTGGGTGGAGGCGGCCGAGATCCGGCCGGGCAATCGGGCGATCGTGCATCACGTGATCGTATTCGCGCTCGATCCGAAAAAGAATGCGCTCGCGCGAGGGAAACTGAATGAATTCCTCGATGCGGAACGGATCGCAAGGGCGACTGCGCGAAAGCCCGGCGCTCCGGAACCGAAACAGTTCAGTTCGGGGACCGACTCGGAGACGCTGGGCTTCTTTGTTCCTGGGTATTTACCGAAGCCTTTTCCTGACAATCAGGCGAAGCTCGTGAAGGCCGGGTCGGTGCTGCTGTTCCAATTGCACTACACAACGGCAGGCAAGCCGCAAACCGATGCCACCACGATTGGAGTCCGGTTTTCGAAGCATCCGCCGGCGGAGCGCGTGAAAACGGTCAACGTGCAGAATTTCGCGTTCAGCATCCCGCCGAACGTGGACAATTATCCGATAGAGGCGCGGGCGCGGCTGACGCGCGACGTGACGCTGCTGTCACTGCTTCCGCACATGCATCTTCGCGGGAAGACGTTCGAGTACCGCGCGACTTACCCGAGCGGAGAGTCCGAGACTCTGCTGCGAATTCCGCGATGGGACTTCAGTTGGCAGTTGGCGTACATCCTGACGAAGCCGAAACTTCTGCCGAAAGGGACGATCATCGAAGTTTTGGCTACCTACGACAACACGCGGAACAACAAGTTCAATCCGAATCCAGACGCCGAGGTACTGTACGGGGAACAGACCTGGAACGAGATGATGGGCGGGCTGATGGATGTCGCCATCGATCCATCGGTCGGCGATCCCGAGCTGTTCGAGCCGGTCGCGAAGCCTTCAGCGCCGGTCAGCGGAAGCAAGCGCTAACAGCGACCGCCGGTTTCGCTAGTCCGCTCATTTGTTTTACTCATCGAATTATCGGGCTCCCGATTCATCTTCCGGATCGTCCGCGGCCTGCCGCAGCTCCCTGCAATAACTCGCTGGTATCACAATGCGATGCTGCGCTAGTACAATGTTTTACTCAATAAAACGTGCGAGGCCTGACGAAAAATGCGTTGCGATTGACGAACGCACGCTGGTACGCTCCCTCCGAACGCCCGTGCAAGTCCTCGTGGGCGGGGCCATCGCGGCCTTTCCCGGGCGAACCGTTCAAAGACTGGGAGATTTGGAACATGCAGTGCAGCAGTCGCCGACGATTTCTGAAGCGCGCACTTGGGACGGGTCTTTCGGCGCCTCTGCTGCTGGGTGGGACTGACAAAAGCGGAAGCAAGAAGCCGGTGGTGGGCGAAGGCGAGTACCGCTATGAAGTAACGCACGACTGGGGGCAACTGCCCGCCAACATTCGCTATGGAAACACGCACGGAGTCTGCGAGGATTCGCGCGGCCGGATCTTTATCCATCACACGGTTCACGCCTCGAGCGAGTTGTCGGACAGCATGGTGGTCTTCGACCGCAAGGGAAAGTTCGTCAAATCATGGGGTAAGGAATTCAAGGGTGGCGCCCACGGGCTCCACATTCGCAGGGAGGGAAAGAACGAATTCCTGTACCTGTGCGACACCCAGCGCGCCGTGGTGGTGAAGGCCACGCTGGACGGCGAGGAGGTCTTCCGGCTCGATTATCCGAAGGAGTCGGAGGCGTATAAGCCCGGCGCCGATGGAAAGCGAATCAAGTACAGCCCGACAAACGTGGCGATTGCGCCCAACGGCGACTTCTACGTCGGCGACGGCTACGGGTCGAGCTACATCAATCAGTACAACAGCAAGGCCGAGTACATCCGGACGTTCGGCGGACTGGGGAAAGAACCTGGCAAGGTCAACTGCCCGCACGGGCTGATCTGCGATCTACGGGGTTCGGAGCCAAACCTGATCGTCGCGGACCGCGGCAACCGGCGGATCCAGCGATTTACGCTCGACGGGAAGCACATCGACTTCATTTCCGGCGTCCATCTTCCGTGCTATTTCGATGTATTTCGCAACGGCGACGTGGTCATGCCCGATCTTGCGGCGCGCGTCACGCTGCTCGACCGCGACAACAAGGTGATCACTCATCTTGGCGAGGATCCGTCAAACACCTGGCTCAAATTGCGGCTTGAACCCCGCGACAAGTTTGTCCCGGGCAAGTTCGTATGCCCGCATGGGGCCTGCTTCGATCACGAGGGGAACATCTTCGTCGTCGAGTGGGTCGAAGTCGGCCGGGTTTCCAAATTGCGGAAGGTAAGTTAGAGCGGCGGCGCGAAAGAAACCTTGACCTTTCTCTCCACCTGATATTAACTTGTTTCATTCAATGAACCCGGATTGGAAGCCGAAGGACAATCCCGCCGCGTCGCCGGATCGATCGAAGGACCGCTACCTCGTCGACGCGGTGCTGCGCGCCTGCGACATCCTCGAAGCCTTTCAGGTTGAGGATGAACTGCTGCGGCTGCACGATCTTGTCGCCCGCACGAAGATGAACAAGACGACGGTCTTCCGGATTCTCTGCACGCTCGAGAAGCGGGGCCTCGTGGAACTGGTCGGAGCCCGGCAGTACCGGTCAAACATTAAGACACTCCAGCGCAAGAAGTTCCGTTTGGGCTACTGCGCGCTCAGCTCTGAGATCGGATTTTCGCGGATCGTAACGGAGAGCCTGCAGCGGACGGCGGCGGAAGAACGAGTCGATCTGATCGCGCTCGACAACCACTACAACTCCAAGCAGGCCGTGCGGAACATCGACATGCTGATCCGCGAGAAGGTAGATCTCGTGTTCCAGCATCAGGGCGATGAACATCTCGCGCCGATCATCGCATCCAAGATTCACGAGGCGGGAATTCCGATGATCGCGATCCACGTTCCTCATCCGGGCGCGAACTATTTCGGTCCTGACAACTACACTGCGGGCGTGGTCGGGGGACGGTATCTGGGCCGCTGGGTGAAGCAGAACTGGCAGGGCCGGATCGATGAGATCATCCTGCTCGAATACCCGCGGGCCGGGCTTTTCGCGCGTTCCAGGCTTACAGGGACCGTAGTCGGACTGAAGGAGATTCTGCCGGATATCGAAGATTCGCGCGTGGTGTTTCTCAACGGGCAGGCGAATTTCGGAGCGAGTCTCGAGGCGGCGCGGAAACACCTCCGGCGCGGAACCAAAGCGGAACGGACGGTGGTCAGCGGCGTGGACGACCCGAGCACGATCGGCGCGTTGCGCGCGTTTGAAGAAGCCGGACGCGGGGATCATTGTGTCGCGCTTGGGCATGGAGGCTCTCCGGAAGCGAGGGCGGAACTTCGCCGCCCGCGGACGCGAATGGTTGCCTCCGTGGCCTACTTCCCCGAGAAGTATGGAGACGGCTTGATGTCGCTTGCGCTGCAGATCCTGAACAGCAAATCGGTTCCGCCTGCCGTGTTCATCAAACACCAGCTGATGTCGCCGGCGAACGTCGATCACCTGTACCCCACGGATAGTCTGAAGGGGTCCGCGGAGATGACGACGATCCTTCTTGGCGGGACGGCCTGACCGCAAGGTCTGAACACGAGGCGGGCGCTTTTGTCGTGCTTCGACCAGTGCTCGATCCAGCTCTCCACCTCTCGATCGAAACAGTCAGGCCCGCTGCGCCGGGCGACCGCTTAGCGCGAAACCGACGAATTCACCTGGGCGTTTGGATTTCATGCAATGAAACCGACCGTGCATCGCGATC
>JBDTTK010000187.1:0-7389 GCA_039930685.1 Bryobacteraceae bacterium
GTCTATTTCAACGACGACTGGAAGATCTCTCCGCGGTTGACGTTATCCCTCGGCATCCGCTGGGATCGCGACTTCAACCTGCTCGGACAAGACCAGCTCGGCGCCAGCCGCACCTACCTGGCTTTGAAGGCCATTGGTAGCCCGTACGCGAGCGCACTTCCCACGGACACCACGAAGGCGTTCAGCCCGCGCGTCGGATTTGCCTGGGATGTCACCGGTAACGGTCATCACGTCATGCGTGGTGGCTACGGAATCTATTACGGACAGCCGTTCATTAACATTCCGCTCTTCGCATTGCAGCAGGCCAACTCCACGCTGTTCGCGCAGACACTTACTCTGTCGAGCACCGGGCCTGGCGACACCAGGGCCAGCATCGTGCCGACCACCGGCCGGCCGCTCTCTGAATTCCGCTTCGGCGTGGACACACTGCCCTCGATTCCGGCGGCAGGCTCCGTGCTGCCGGCCAATTCGACGGGCCGCCTGATCGATCCGAATTACCGGAACCCCTACGTCCAGCAGGAGAACATCGGCTATACCTGGGCGTTCAGTAACACCCAGGCTTTCGAAGTCGATTACGTTCACAGCCTGGCACTGCGTGAAGGCAAGCAGGTCAACATCAATCCGATCAATCCGGCTACCGGCACTCGCGTCTACGCGGCTGCGTTCGCGGCGGCCGGCGTGACACCTCTCGGACCGGTTCGCATGGACTCGTCGATCGGCCGCTCACGCTACGACGGACTAAACCTCTCCTACCGGCGTCGGTTGTCTCATCGTTTCTCGATGAACACCAGCTATACCCTGTCCAAAGCGGTTGGCTATCAGGGCGTCGTCGGAGCGTTCGGCGGATTGGCAACCAATCCAAATCAGATCTTCTCTCCGCAGGATTTCGGCGCCGGCCCGAACGATGAACGGCATCGCCTGGTTGTCTCCGGAGTGGTTGACCTGCCCTGGGGCATCAAGTTCGCCCCGGTGATGCAGGCAGCCTCGGCGCGTCCCTATCAGGCGACTCAGGGGATCACCGACGTGTTCGGCTACGGCGCGAGCAACGGTGCAACCCACGCGATTGTCCTCGACAGCGATCCGAACAACCTCCAGGCCACCGCGAACTTTACCGCGGCGCAACTCCAGGCCTGCATCGCCGGAAATACGTGCCACCAGACGGGGGGGTTCAACCTTCGCGGCCAGAACTTCTTCCAGTTCGATGCGCGCTTCTCGAAGTCGCTCAAATTCGGTGAGAAGGCCAGACTGGAACTGATCTTCCAGGCCTTCGACCTGACCGATCGCGCCAACTATGGCAATCGCTTCGTGGGCAACATCAAGTCGGCCACGTTCGGTCAGCCGAACGGCTTTATTACTCCGGCCGGCACTATTGTTCCGCGTTCGTTCTCGGGCGAATTCGGAGCACGGTTCAGCTTCTAACAGCCGGATCGCAACCAACCAAACCAGAGGCGGCCCGCGCAAGCGGGCCGCTTTTGCATTTTGCGGCCTGTTACAGTGTCACGAAGACCGGTGTTCGCCGGTCTCCCTTTGCGATGCGGTCCTCTCATTCATTCCAGACTGCGGCCGCGGCCGCAAGCGCGGCGATCGTAGTGCGATTCGCGATCGCCTGCATCCACGGTTGGGCGCACAGCCAACTGAACGTTCCCTTAGAACGGTGGCAACAGGCCTTCGTGATCGGCGTCATTACAATCGCACCGCTCGTCTGCCTGCCATTTCTGTGGACCCGCTTTCGCCGGCAGGCGGCGGGATTTGCAACGTGCTGCCTCGCAGCCGGCTTGGTTTTTGGGCTGTATTTCCACTTCGTACAGGACAGTCCGGACCATGTGGCGCACGTCGCGCATGGGCCGGCTCGGACGCTCTTCGTTTCAACAGCCGCTTTGCTGATCGTCATAGAGTCGGCCGGAATGCTGATTTGTGCCCGCATGTGGTGGCGTCTTCGACCCGGGCGGCAAGTCTCCGTTGTAGCGTAGCGCCAGCGATTTTTGCCACCATGAAGGGTCATCGCCAAGAAACAGGAGACGCCGCATGCCCAAGCTGATCGCCAGCCCCACCATCATTCCGGTACCCGGAAACAAGCAGATTCACGAATACATTGGCCGTGTGAATACCGGCGACGACGGTCTGAGCATCGCCCACATGAAGAGTCCCGCGGGCTGGAGCGAACCAGGCCAGACGCCGGAGTTCAATGAATACACGCTCGTGTTGGCTGGATGCATGCGGGTAGAGCACAAAGACGGCGTTCTGGAGGTCCGCGCCGGCCAGGCCGTGTTGGCCGAAGAAGGAGAGTGGGTTCGCTACAGTACGCCCGAAGGCGCCGACTACGTAGCCGTTTGCGTACCGGCTTTCTCGCCGGCCACCGTTCACCGCGACGAATAAGCCATCCTGCTATTCGCCCAGGTGGTCGGCGTGCTGCCCGTCTGGAAGAACCACATCGTGGATCTTGGCGCCCATCAGAAACCCGCCTTCATGGCGGGCCCGGCAATGGCGGACTTCGGCGAAGACCTGAAATTCGCCGACTCGAAATTCAATCTCGCACCCGGCCGGAATCGCGGCATCGATCACCATTCCAACGCCAGATCGGGAAATGTCGCGCACTTGTCCCGGGACAATCTCAAAGGTTGGCGGCGTCCAGGCGCGTACAGTGATATCGCGAACCACGGGGAAGCGCGGCTCACGGCGCTTTTCCATTGGCTCGTCCGGTGCTGCTCCCGCAGCGAACGCTTTGTTAGCAAGCGAACGCTCGAGGCAATCCAAACCGCCGGAGAGGACCTTCTGACGGATGCGTTCGGCGTCTGATACTGCTTTCATGAGGTACGAGCACGTCCCAGCGGCTCATGACCAACTATCGGCCACCGGGGATGGGGGCGTTATAGAACCCCGGTACCGTAATCCAGTGAATTAGCGTAACGATATTCGCGGAAAAGGACGATACTTCCTCAATCAAACCATTTAGTATCTGCGAGTTAGCTACTATTTTGATTCGAAAAATGATTTACCTTGTTTGAAAAACATTACCCCGTTCATCCAGTGGGCAATCGCCGTTCGGCCAAACCTCAGCCGCATCGTGAGCCGCTTGGACGTTAACGATTGACGCGGTCGGTGAAGCTTCCGCCGGTGTACATTCTGACAACGCGGCCATTCTCTTCGACGAACCGGACGACCTCTCCCACGGTTGAGCCCCCGGAAACCGCCTCAGCCCGGAACTGATCGTTTCCGATCGGGATCAGCCGCGTCTGCGTTTCCGGATTCGCCCCGGTAGGATCAAACATCACCAGCCGCTCATTCAATTCGACAACCTGGCTGTCGCCCCAGCGGCTGCGATACAAACCCGCGAACCGGCTCCAGGCCGGATTCCATTTTGGAGTCTTGGTTTCCGCCTTCCCGGCCTTGGCCACGGCTGCTCCGACGATCTGCATCAGGTGCGTCGCCAGATCGCTCGGATTCGAGTCGTCGCCGTTCGTGAGCACGATGACACCGACTTTGTCGTCGAGTTGGATCAGGGTGTGTGTCTTATAGCCGGGGTATGAACCGCCGTGCCCCACGTAGACCTTGTCTTTATCCCGGTTAACCGCGAACCCTATCGCGTTTCCGCGCTGCCAGTTCTGTTCCAGCATGCGGACGCGATGCATTTCGCGGAGCGCGCCCGTGCTCAGAATCTGCGGGCCGCCGATCTTTCCCTTCCGGAACTGTAACGAAACGAACTTCGCCATGTCTTCGACTGTGGATGTAATTCCCGTGGCGGCCGCCATCGCGCGCGCGTCGACAAACGGCATCTTCTCGCGCCTGCCGTCGGGCATCCGGCGTCCGTATCCCGTCGCCAACCCCGCCACCTGACGGTCAACGCTCGAATCGTGCATCCCAAGGGGGTCGAAGATGTGCGCCTGCAAATACGCCGCGAATTTCTCGCCCGACACCGCCTCGACCACCATTCCGGCGATCGTCAGAGCGAGGTTTGAGTATTTCCAGCGGACCTCCGGCGGATACGCCGCCTGATTGGTGCGCACGAACTTCTGGACCTCTTCCGCATTCGGAAACTCGAGGTCGGACCAATGCTGCCCGGCTTCACGCGGCAACCCTGAGGAGTGGGTCAACAACTCTTCGATGGTGATCGGCGGATCGTCGGCCTCCGCGGGCTTCATCTGGAACCAGGGAAGGTACTTCACCACCGGATCGTCCAGGCGCAACTTCCCGGCGTCACGCAATTGCATGATGGCCGTCGCGGTGAACAATTTGCTGTGGGACGCCATGCGGAACTTGGTCGTGGGGGTCACGAGGGTTTTGGCGTCAACATCCGCCAGACCGAAGCCTTGCGCCCAGACCAATCGCTGGTCGTGGACCACGCCAACCGCGATTCCAGGGAGACCGCGGTACGCCATTTGTCCCTGAATCCAACTCGTGAAGAGCCGTTCGGCGCCCTTCACCTCCGGATCGTCGGCCACGCCGGCCTTCAGTAAGAGCGGCAACAGGCAAAGCGATGCCAAACTCAGAACTCGTCTCATAGAAAAGCCTCCATTCGAAGCCGAGGCGGCAGTAATCGGGCCGCTGGCGAGCTTGTGGCTGCAGACACGGAGCCGCTTGCGATACACTAACAGTTTTGGTTTCCCCACCGCGAGAACCAAAGCCCGCCTTTCATTCCGCTAGGCTGGCGATCACCCGTTTCCTGGGAGGAGTAGTAAAGACGTGGCAGATTCCATGCGTCATATTTTCACGTCCGAATCCGTGACCGAAGGTCACCCGGACAAGATGGCAGACCAGATTTCAGACGCCGTACTTGACGCCGTTCTGGCCGAAGACCCGACCGGTCGCGTGGCGTGTGAAGTTCTCGTCACCACCGGCATCTGCGTGGTCTCGGGCGAAATCACGACCAAGACATACGTCGACGTGCCAAAGCTGGTCCGCGAAGTCATCGCGGAAATCGGCTACACCGACGCGGCCATGGGCTTCGACTCGAAGACCTGCGGCGTCCTGAACACGATCCAGAGCCAGTCTCCGGACATTGCGATGGGTGTCGACACCGGCGGCGCCGGCGACCAGGGTTTAATGTTCGGTTATGCCTCGGACGAAACTCCCGAACTGATGCCGCTGCCCATCGTCCTCGCGCACAAGCTCTGCAAGCGCCTGAGCGATTCGCGCAAAGCCGGCGAATTGAAGTACCTCCGGCCGGACGGCAAGAGCCAGGTTTCGGTCGAATATGTCGACAACAAGCCGGTCCGCATCGACGCCGTCGTCATCTCGACGCAGCACGACGACGATGTTTCGACCGAGCAACTCCGCGCGGAAGTCAAGAAATTCATTATCGATCCCGTGGTTCCGGCGAGCATGGTCGATGCCAACACGAAGTATCACATCAATCCGACCGGCCGCTTTGTCATCGGCGGCCCACACGGCGACACCGGCCTCACCGGCCGCAAGATCATTGTCGACACCTACGGCGGAATGGGCCGTCATGGCGGCGGCGCCTTCTCGGGCAAGGATCCGACGAAGGTCGACCGCTCGGCCTGCTACATGGCCCGCTACATCGCGAAGAATATCGTCTCCGCCGGGCTAGCGAAGCGCTGCGAGGTTCAGCTTGCATACGCCATCGGCGTTGCGGAACCGGTTTCCGTCATGGTCAATACGTTCGGCACCGGATCGGTTCCTGACGAACGCCTCATGGAACTGGTCCGCGCCAATTTCTCGCTGACTCCCAAGGGCATCATCGAAAGCCTGAAGCTCCGCCGTCCGATCTATCGCAAGACAGCGGCCTTCGGGCACTTCGGACGCTCCGAGGACACCTTTACCTGGGAAGCGACGGACAAAGCGGCCACGCTGAAAGCGTCCGCCACGCCCGCTGTCGCAGCAACGCGGTAAGGGACGGCACAGTAATTTTGGAACGCGCCAGCCAGTGCGCCTCGTGGAGGGCGGCTGCGCTGGCGCGAACCGTGTAGAAACCACGGATTTCGGCGGCTCGGGCCGCGAAATCAGATTGATCTCCTGGTCGAATCGGACAAACAATGGCTTTGATTGAAGGTTGCCGCCACGGCATTGAAGTAACCGTTCCGCTCGCCGACGTGCAGGCGGAGACGAAGCGCGTCGAGACAGAGGTCGCAGGCAAAGCCCGGCTTCCCGGCTTCCGGCCCGGAAAGGCTCCCGTATCGCTCGTGCGCACCCGCTTCGCCGCCGATATCCGCCAGGACGTCCTCGAGGCCCTGGTCCCGAAAGCGTTCCGTAAGGCCGTCGAAGCCGAGGGTTTGAAGCCGGTCAGCCAGCCCCAGATCTCCGAAGTGCATTTCCACGACGGCGAGCCGTTGCGTTTCAAAGCCGAGTTCGAGGTGGAACCCGAGTTCGACCTGGGCACCTATCGCGACCTGCCGGTCGTCTACAAGGAGCCCGAAGTCAACGACGCCGACATCACCGAGCGGATCGAAAAAATTCGCGAACAAAAGGCCGAGTACATCAACGTCGAACCCCGTCCGCTTGCCGAAGGCGACTACGCTGTCGTATCTCTCGAAAGCCTTTCGGGTGCGGAGCCGCCGATTCAGCAAGATGAGTTAATGCTCAAGATGGGCGACGAGAATACGCTGGCCGCGTTCACCGAAAACCTGACCGGCGCCTCGCCGGACGACGTTCGCGAGTTCGACATTACGTACCCTGAAGACTACGACCGCAAGGCGCTCGCGGGCAACACCGTGAAGTTCCGCGCGACCGTGAAGGCAGTCCGTCAAAAGGAACTGCCAGTCGTCAACGACGAGTTCGCGCAGGACCTCGGAGATTACAAGACCCTCGAAGAGCTTCAGGAAACGATCCGGAAGGCGATCCAGGGCGAACGCGAGTTCGAGGCGCAGCAAGACGCCAAGTCCAAGCTGATCGATCAGCTGGTCGAGTCTCATGATTTCGCCGTGCCTGAAGCCTACGTCGACCGCCAGATTGAAATGAACGTCGATCGCCGCCTGCGCGCGTTGGCCGCCGAAGGTATCGACCCCAAATCCATCAAGCTCGACTGGGAGAAGGTTCGCGAGTCGCAAAAGGATCAGGCACTGAAGGATGTCAAGGCATCGCTTCTTCTCGACAAAGTCGCGACCGCCGAGAGCATCGACGCGACCCAGGAAGAGGTCGACCGCGAAGTGCAGCGCTATGCCAAGCAACAGCGCGAAGCCGTTGCGGTGGTTCGGGCCAAATTACAGAAAGACGGGACGCTTGGCCGGATTGCGAACTCGATCCGGACCGAAAAGACCCTGGGCTTCCTGTTCGAGCGCGCCCGCAAGAGCGCCGAATAGGTCCACGGCATCCGCGCGGCAAGCGCCGGATCGAAACCCTGCTGTCATCTAAGTACTGCATTTCTCGAAAAGTATGCTCCCGTATTATTTAGATCAGGCTAGATCTGGTCTAGTCTGATCTAGGAGGATCTAG
>JBDTTK010000188.1:0-7382 GCA_039930685.1 Bryobacteraceae bacterium
CCGAACACCATGGCAGGCCGCATCGGTAGCGAGGTGACGCGAGGGAGGTGCATCCGGAAGCTCGTTACGGACACCCAAGAGAATGCGGGCTGAGTTTTTGCCTGTTGGGGCGCGAGGGCTCGGGGATGAATCGGGAGTGCGGTGTCGACGCGCTTGGGGTCGGCCGGCGGTGCCGGTTCGACAAACTGGGCGACGACTCTGGGCACGTCGGGCGAAGGCTGTTCGGACTCGGCGATGGCGGAGGAATGCTGTTGGACGGCACCCGGCACAAAAGGTGGTTCCAATCCGAGCGCAACCGTCTCGGGTACGATGGCGACTGGTTCGAGGTCGACCGTCTCGGGCTCGAACGTAAGCGCTTCCGGCTCGTGGGTGGCTGGTTCCGGCTCAGCCGCAATGGGTTCGCTCACTGGAGCCTCAGACTCAACGGCTGTCACAGCGTCGGCAGGCGGGTGGACGTCGGGCCGGGAATCCACGTCGGGCCAGATCTTTGTGATTTCAGGCCAGAGGGCTTCGAGTTCCGGCTTCTGCACCACGGTCTCGGGAATCACTGGCCCTGAAGGAGTGGACTCTTCCAGTTCGACGGCGGCGCTTTCGACTGGCGCGAGTTCAGTCGCTATCGGGCCAACGGGTTCACCGGTTTTTAAGAAGTCGTGAAGGTCCGGCGTTACCTGCGGTGCGTTGCGTCGGCCGGCATCCGCGAGCCGGCTGAGAATTTGCGGCGCCGCGACCTGAACAATCTGGGGCTCGCCTCCATCTTCGGAGGGCACCTCAATACCGCTTGTCGAAAAATCCAGTTGGAGCCATTCGGCGAATTCGAGTTGGACCGAGTTCTCAGGGAACGGACGGTCCGGGAGCGACCACGGCGTAGTGGCGACGATAGGCGGCGGCACCTTCGGCAACATCTCGAAGTTGAGAGCGGTGCTTGTCGTTTGCAATCCATTGATATTCGAATTGCCAAGTTGGATGGTCAGCTTTGGTTCAGCGCGTCCGATTTCGCGAAGCTCGAGCCGCGATTCACGCGTCCGCGTCTTAAAGTCTCTCGGATTGGTGCTCTGGGAGATCCCGGACAGGGGCACGGGCGAGCCCATAGCCAAGTCAAACTCTTCCGCCTCGGGCAAATCGACTTGAAGGAGGCCAACACCAGCCGGCGTCTGGCTCACGGCAGTAGAGGAGATCAGCGCGGCTTCCGACGGCCTGAGTTCGGCCGATTCCCACCAGATGGCGTCCGGGACTTCCCATAGGAAGTCGGCGGGATCGGCCGGCGGATCGCCGGATTCGTCCTCAGGTTCGGTCGCGATTCCAGAGGCCGACGCGGATGCCGATGCTTTTCCGTTCGAAGTCGCCTCGTTATGTATATGGGCGGCGCCATTGGCGGGCGCCAGGGCTGCTTCGACCAACACAGCCTCGGCCCGACCGGCGGCCACGACCTCGACCGTCTCTTTTTGCAATGGCTTAGGGCGCTCTTCGGGAGCCTGAGCCTGCATCAACCGGCTCAAGGCAAGGCGGTTGTATTCCTCTTGATACTTTTGTCGATGAGCTTCCGAGCAGAACTCTCCGCCACCGGTTAACTTCCGAAAGACCGGCAACTCGTTTCCGCAATACAGACACCGCATGCCTGTTAGATCGTCCCCTCCCCCCTAATGCTAAAGGCAGGGATGGACGGTTTCTATGCGGTAAAGCACTTATATGGAGGTTTTGGGGCAGATCACCTAGGCCAAATTAAGGTCCTGACCTTAGATACCGCTCATGGCGTCGGCGGAGGCGGTTCCGGCGATGAAGCGTCCTCAGGTTCCCCAAAGACCCTAGACCAATAATAATAGGTTCCCCTTGATCGAAGACCTAAAGTTGTTTCCCTATCTACCGATGAATAGAGTGCTTCCCGATAGTGTTGGAGAAGCGAGGCAAGTCCTCATATTGGACGAACTTCGGGGCCCTGGCCCTGCGGTCGGACGGCGAGGAATTGGTTCACGAGGAACGAAAGGTCAAAGGGACGGAACTATGGCAAAACAGGACGCACTGAAGAATCATATTGAGATGCTGCGCAGCTCAATTCCTGAGTTGAAGGGTGTATTACTGGCATCGTCGGAAGGTCTGCCGATCGCCCACTCTCTCTCTAATGGTACGGACCCGAATCGGGTTGCCGCGATGGCGGCTGCCGCTTCGAGCCTCGGACGGCGGATCAGTGACAGCATGAGCGTCGGAACGCTCGGCGAGATCTCGATCCAAGGCGAAGAGGGTTCGCTGTTCATCTATTCGGCGGGCGCGAAGGCTGTTCTGGCGGTCATCGGACCGCAGGGATCCAACGCCGGCCTGATTCACCTCGAAGCGCGGACGGCGGCGAAAGAAATCGGCGAGTTGTTCTAAACCTCGGCAACAACATTCTCTCCCTGCCATAGTTGTCACTCTTAGGAGGCGGGCGGCTCGTTGATCGGGTAACCTGCCTTCGCATTTCAGAAGTGTCCGTCGATTGGCGTCGCATTTGAAATGAGTGCAACTATTTCTTCTATCTTGTAGAAAAAATGCCAAAAGGCGAATACCTGGGGGAATTTGAGCAGTTGATTCTGCTGGCGTTGCTCCGGCTGGGCGATGAAGGTTACGGAATGCGGGTGCGGCGCGAGATCATGGGCTGCACCGGTAGGAAAGTGACCATCGGCGCCGTTTACGCAACGCTTGAACGGCTTCAGGCCAAAGGACTCGTGAGGTCCGCGGTGGGCGAACCCAGTCCGGAACGGGGCGGCCGGGGCAAACGGATTTTTGTGGTGACCGGAATCGGCACTTCTGCGCTGCGTACGTCGCAGGATGCGCTGCGCCGGATGGGGAGCGGTGTATCGATCTCGTAAGGCTGGCAATCGCTGGGAAATCGGGAAATCGGCGCCGCGTTTGCGGGCTGACTTCAGGTCGTTCGGCGAACCCGCTTGGCGAGTCTGGATCCTGTCCGCGAGCTACCGCCTGCGTTGCGGTGGAGGAACGATTAAGCGATGAAGGCACTGAAGTGGCTTGCGGCGGTGCTAGCCGCCCTTCTTCTGGTAGCGGCAGGCATCCTGGTAGCGATGGCCTCGCGGCCGGGCGCTGGGACGCTTAGCGGCTCGATCGAAATCTCCGCTTCGCCGCAAGCAATCTGGCCGTGGCTTACGGAGCCGGACAACCTGAAGCGATGGGTGAGCTGGACGATCGAGGCCAAGCGGCTCGACGACCGGCACCTCCTGATCATCCTCGAGGATCCGGGCAGTCCGGGAACGCGTTTCCAGATCCACGACGAATTGATGACGATAGACCCGCCCCGGTCGCTCACGGTTCGGTTCTGGGCGGCCGACGCATTCTCGGGAGACTCGACATACACGTTGGAACCGAACGGAGGCGTGACACGCATTCGCGTCGTCAGCCATTTTCGATACGACCGCTGGTTCGCGCGGTTGATCGAGCCGTTGGTAACACCCGATGCGCAAAAGAAAGAGAACGCGGACCTGGCGGTATTGAAGAAGCTGGTTGAAGCCGCCCCGCACTAACTCCCGGCGCGTCGAGAGTGCATTTCCCCAAGACGCCCTGGGCGCGCGACACTGTCCTTTATGCGCGCTCTCATACAGCGGGTCCGCGAGGCTCGCGTCGAGGTCGACGGATCGGTGACCGGAGCGATCGGCCCGGGGCTGCTGATCCTGCTTGGCGTGGCGAAGGAAGACGACGAGGCGGCGGCCCAGTGGCTGGTTGACAAGATCGCGGGATTACGAATCTTCGAGGATGCCGGCGGGAAGATGAATGTCAGCGTGGCGGAGACGGGCGGTTCCCTGCTGGTGGTGTCCCAATTCACTCTCTATGGCGATACGCGGAAGGGCCGGCGTCCTTCCTTCGATGCGGCGGCACCGCCGGATATTGCGCGCCGGCTGTATGAGTTCTTTGTCGAGAGGGCGAGGGCCACGGGGATGCGGGTTGAGACCGGCGTGTTTCAGGCCACGATGCAGGTGCATCTGGTCAACGACGGGCCTGTGACGCTGATTTGCGATTCACCTGCCGTGAACCGCACTGCGAACGGCGCCGGCTGAGTGGCGCAGGCCCGACGGCCTGCGGCGAATCCTAGAGGGTCTGCGACTTCGTGACCGAGATGCTGCCCTGCGAGGTGCGCACGGCGAGTTGCCGCTTCGCGCGGCCCACGGTTCCCTTCACCAGGGTCCCGCACTGATCTTTCTGCGAGTGCAGCGAGAACTCCGATAGAACCTTACCGGAAAGCGTCCGCAGACTCATTTCGGCGTTGGCTTTGGCCGGCAGCTCGACGGCGACGTTGCCGAGTACGCTGTGCGCTTCGATGTCGCGATCGAGGCTATGGAGTTCGATGTCGCCTTCGACAGTGCGTCCGACAAAGCGCAGGCGCGCCGGAACCCGAACGACAAAATCCACACGGACGTCACCGACGCGGACCTGACCGCCGCCGCCATTCTGGTAGGCCAATTTCGTATGTCCATCCGCAGTCCGCGAGGCAACGCGGAAGCCGCCGCCGTTGGTGGGGCGGCACTCAAATGGCTTCGAGGGATCGTCGGACGGGTAGACGGCGCAGACCGTGACTCCGTTGTCGTGCTCGACGACTTCGATCTTCACTTCGTCGGTTTCGGCGTCCGATCCGCCGCGCTTGAGCGCAACGACTTCCACTTCGTCTCCAGCGGAGCGTTCTGCGTAGATGTTGCCCTGGACTCCATTGATTTCAACGAGAGATCCCGCGCTGACCCATCCGCGCCAGCGGAATTCCTCGGAAACAGGCATCGAGCTGACGGGATTCACATCGGGCGGAGCGGCAACGGCGAGAGCCGCTGAAACCGCAAGAAGTAGTAGTAGATAGATCCTGGGCATACACGTCCCTCCACGTGCCGACCCCGAGATTATGGCACGATTAGGGCCTTTTCACCAAGGCCGTAAGCGGCTTGTTCTCAGCGCTTTCCATCAAGCGTTCGCGGGATGGGTGTCCGTCTTTGGGACACTCCGGGCAGAAATCGCACAATCCGAAAGGATTCCGGAGGCCTGCCTGAGATCTCAATTTTTGCGGAACGAACCCAGAAAAGACTTCGTACCTCGGTATAACGAATCACGGTATATCGACGTCCGTTATACTTATAGACATCATGGAACAGCTCCCCGCACTGCCGCCCGCCGCGCTTCACGTCCTGATCGCTCTATGGGAGGGCGATCGGCATGGCTATGCCATTATGCAGGACGTCGCCGAGCGGACCGGCGGAAAGGTCAAGCTCAGCCCCGGAACGCTGTACGGATCGATCAAGCGAATGCTGGAGCTGGGGCTGATCGAAGAGGTCCGGCAGAACGAGATCGAAAAAGGCGGCGAACGGCGCAGGTATTACCGGGCGACGGCGCTGGGCAGGAAAGCGGCGCAAGCCGAGGTAACGCGCATTACGGAAGTCCTCGAACAGGCGAAGTCTCATGGTTTGGTTCCACAAATCGGCTGACCGGTTGTACCGGCGGCTGCTCAACCTCTACCCGGAGGATTTCCGTGCCGAGTACGGCGAAGAGATGGCGACGCTGTTCGACGATCGGCGGCGGTCGGAGCCGCTGGTCCCGCTACTGTTCGACACGTTCGTAGACGCAGCAAAGACGGCACCGAAGGAGCACTTCTCCATGTTGTGGCAAGATGTCCGCTTCGCAGTCCGGACGATGAGCAAGAATCCGGGTTTCGTGGCAGTGGCAATGCTTTCGCTCGCGCTGGGGGTCGGTGCGAACACGGCGATGTTCAGTTTCACGGATGCGCTGCTGCTGCGTCCGGCGCCGGTGCCGGAGCCGGATCGGCTGCTGCGGATGTTCACCAATTCGGCGGCGAAATCGCTGGCAGGGGTCTCGTATCCCGACTATCTGGACATTCGCGACCAGATGAAGACGATCTCGGGCACGGCGGCTTCCAAGCTGTTTCCGGCGAGCCTTGGCACCACCGGCGATGCCCCGGCGCGGATTAAGCTCGGGCTGGCGGTGAACCCTGAGTACTTCGACACGTTGCAGGTCCGCGCTGAACTGGGGCGAACGTTTCGGAAGGAAGAAGACCGGCAGGAGGTGGTCGTGCTGAGCCACGCCGCATGGGTCAACGAGTTCGCCTCGGATCCGGGGATTGTGGGCCGCGTGGTCCGCATCAACAGCGTCGATTTCACCGTCATCGGCGTGCTGCCGGAGACGTTTCTCGGGCTGAACCGCGTAATCCACGAAGATTTCTATGCACCGGCCGGAGTGCTGGTCAGACTGGCGCAGGATCCTACCGCCCTCGAACGGCGAGATCGCCGGAGTTTCGATCTGTATGCGCGGCTGGCCCCGGGGAGAAGCGCGGCGGAGGCGCGGGACGAGTTGAAGAGCCTGAGCGTAGGGCTGGCGCAGACATATCCGGCGACCAATTTGAACCGCACGCTGATCGCCATGCCCGAGCATGACGCGATCCTGGCGGTCGAGAAAGACGAGTCGACGCTGGTCATTCTCCTGCTATCGCTATCGGGACTCGTGCTGCTCATCGCGTGCGCCAATGTGGCGAATCTGCTGTTATCGAGAGCCCGTGGAAGGTCGCGCGAAGTGGCGATCCGGCTGGCGGTCGGCGCCGGGCGCGGTCGGCTGATCCGGCAGTTGCTGACCGAGAGCATGGTGCTGGGACTTGTGGGAGGCGCGGCGGGTGTCGCCGCGGGGTTTGCCGCGATCCGGTTTCTGGGTGCGATCCGGCTGCCGAGCGACTTGCCGGTGAGCATCGCGACGCGGCTCGATGGACGAGCGTTGTTCGTCAGTATTGGTGTCGCCTTGCTGGCGGCGCTACTGTTCGGGGTCTTTCCGGCATTCCGGACGGCGCGGACCGATCTGACGGAAGCGTTGAAGGCGGGAGACTCAGCCGGCATGGGCCGGAACCGCAGGTTCCACATGCGGAACGTGTTGGTGGTCGGCCAGGTGGCGGTCTCGATGGCGTTGCTTCTTTTATCCGGATTGCTCGTCAGGGACCTGTCGGAGACGGTCCGCTTCAACCCGGGGTTCCGAACCGATCACGTCCTGTTGCTGACGATGGATCCGGCGTTGACACGATACGACGAGACGCGTGGGCGCAGCTTCTACAAGCAGCTTCTCGAGAACGTGCGGGTGCTGCCGGGAGTCCGGTCGGCCGTGCTTGGAATGCATGTCCCTTTGGGATTCACGAGCTCGACCGTTTCGGTGGTTGTGGATGGATATCAACTTCCGAAGAATCAGGACTCGGTCGTGATCGACACGAACACGGTCACCGAAGGGTATTTCGAGACGATGCAGATTCCGATCATGGCGGGACGCGCGTTCGATCGGCGGGACACTCCTCAATCGCCCATGGTGGCGATGGTGAACCAGGCGATGGCTGCGCGGTTGGGGGTGGCGCACGCGATCGAGATCATCCGCGA
>JBDTTK010000189.1:0-7377 GCA_039930685.1 Bryobacteraceae bacterium
GGCAGCGGCTGGATCTCGCGGTACGCATTCTTCGACCATGACTATCACGACGTGCTGAAGCGCGACCTGGAGCGGGTGGCCGCTGAGATTTCGACGCGCGTTTCCTGCGAGTTCAGGATCTGTGTCGATACCGCGCCGTTGCTCGAGCGCAGCTACGCGCGGCAAGCCGGCCTCGGCTGGATCGGGAAGAACACCTGCCTGATCAATGAGCCGCTCGGAAGCTGGTTCTTTCTTGGCGAAATCCTTTTGTCGCTCGATCTCGATCCGGATTCGCCGCCGCCGGACCGGTGTGGATCGTGCACGCGATGCATCGAAGCGTGTCCGACGGCGGCGATCGTGCCGTCGCCCCTGGGCGGTTGGGAACTCGATGCCCGCCGCTGTATTTCGTACTTCACGATCGAGTTGCATGGACCCGTTCCCGAGGAGTTTCACGCCTCAAACGGTCACCATCTTTTCGGCTGCGATATTTGTCAGGACGTTTGTCCCTGGAACAGCCGCGCCCCGGTCACCGGTGATGACCGGTTCATACCGGTGCACGTGTCGCCGCGGCTCGAAGAATTGGACGCGCTGACAAAGGCGGAATTCATGGATCGATTTCGTGGCACTCCTGTGTCGCGGACTCGATATGAAGGCTTCCGCCGGAACCTTTCGATCGCCAGGAGCAATGAGCAGTCCGGAGAGCCATGCTCGCGCTAGCCATTCTCGGGGTTTTGCTCTTCGCCGAGATCGCGTCGGCTCAGGGCATCCTCACCGATCCGCTGATCAACCCCGGGTTTGACCACTTCTACAACCTTGAATTTACCGAAGCGATCGCGGAGTTCCGTAAGCAGCTGGCTGCGGCGCCGGACTCCCCCGAGGCGCACAACCACCTGGCGCAATCCATTCTCTATCGCGAGTTATACAAGACAGGCGCTCTTGAATCGGAACTCGTCACGGGCAACAACCCGTTTGTGCGGCGCGCCGACGTCAATCCAAGCGCCGAAGAGCAGCGCGAGTTCGACCAGCTTATTTCGCAGTCGATCCAGCTTGCCGAGAAAAAGATCGACGCGAATCCTCGCGACAAAGAGGCGTACTATGCCCTGGGGGTCGCGCGCGGGCTTCGCTCCAATTACTTGTTCCTGATTCGGAAGTCCTGGATCGACGCGCTGCGGGATGCCAGCGCGGCGCGCAAGGCGCACGAAAAGGCAACCGACATCGACCCGGATTTCATTGACGCCCGCCTGACGCAAGGAGTCTACGCGTATCTGGTAGGGAATTTGAGTTTCATGTACCGGATCATGGGCTTTATCGGCGGCTTTCGCGGCGACAAAGAGGGCGGCATTCGCATTCTCGAAAAAGTTTACAACGAGGGGCGCCGCAATAGCCTCGACGCCGGAATCCTGTTGGCGGCGATTTACCGCCGGGAGCGCCGTCCGCGTGAAGCGATTCCGCTTGTCGAGACGATGATCGCAGCCTGCCCGCGGAACTACATTTTCCGCATGGAACTGGCGCAGATGTACGGGGACGCGGGCGACAAGGAATCCGCGTTGGGCGAGTTCCGGGCGGTCGACGAACTCCGGCGAAAGGGCGCGCCCGGGTTCGCGCACCTCACGGAAGAGCAGCTGCGTTATTCACGCGGCAACCTGCTTTTCTGGTACGGCGACACGGACCGCGCTCTCGTTGACATGAAAGCGGCAACGTCCCACCCTGACCGGCTGGACCTTAATACAAGCGTCCTGGCTTGGATGCGTCTCGGCCAGCTTTACGATCTGAAGGGCCAGCGCAAAGACGCGCAATCCGCGTACCGGCAGGCAATCGCGGCAGCTCCACAAGCGGGAGCGGCAAAGGAAGCCAAGAAGTACCTGTCCCGGCCATACAAGCGGAGTTCGAAGGGCTAGGCGACGGCATCTCTTCTTCGCGGACTCCTGTCAGCTATGCTAGGAAGCATGAAAAGACTCCTGCTTTTGCTCGCTGTTTCAGCGCTTGCAGTGTCGGCTCAGTCCGTGGCGCCGCCAAAGACCCACCTGAAGGTTGGGGATACGGCGCCCGATTTCAAGCTGCGTGCGAGCACCGGCAAAGAAATCAGCCTGAGCGACTACAAGGGCAAGAAGCTGGTGATCCTCGCGTTTTTCCCCGCGGCGTTCACCGGTGGTTGAACGAAGGAACTTACCGCGTACCAGTCTGGTATCGCCAAGTTTGACGGGATGGATGCACAGGTTTTGGCGGTCAGCACGGATTTCATTGCCACGCTGACGCATTGGTCGAAGGAATTGAATGCGACGTACCCGCTGTTGAGTGATCACGATCGAACGACTGCTAAGGCGTACGGCGTGCTCAATGAGCAGTTTGGGATTGCGAACCGTTCCACGTTCCTGATCGATATGGACGGAAAAATCGCGCATATCGAGGAAGGCAATTCCGCTTTGGATCCGACCGGCGCCGAAACGGCGTGCAAGAGAGTAAAGCATATTCAGTGATTATTTCGACGGGGCTTGCCTGGCCGAAGTCGGTACAGTGCCTGCGAGAGTATGACGCGAAGACGTTCGCTTCGGATCTCGTCGCCGGTATCACGGTAGGCCTCGTCGCACTTCCTCTCGCGATGGCGTTCGCCATCTCCTCCGGACTCACTCCGCAGGCCGGAATCTACTGCGCCATCGTTACCGGGTTTCTGATCTCCGCGCTGGGCGGCTCGAAGGTTGCCATCGGCGGTCCGACGGGCGCATTCGTGGTGGTGGTTTATGGCATTGTCCAGAAGCACGGCGTCGACGGCCTCTATACGTGCACGTTGATTGCCGGCGCGATTCTCGTGTTTCTCGGGATCACCGGAATCGGGTCAGCGATCAAGTTTATTCCGCGGCCAGTGGTTGTTGGATTCACCAACGGCATCGCGCTATTGATCGCCAGCACGCAGTTGAAAGATTTCTTCGGCCTGACAGTCGACAAGGTGCCCGGCGAGTTTGTGGGCCGCATGCAGGCACTGGCGGCGCACGCTTCGACGCTGTCGGTGCCTGCCACGATTCTGGGGCTTTCGACCGTCGCGACGATCCTGCTGATCAATCGGTTCTACAAACGCGTTCCAGGGTCGATCGTGGCGATGGCCGCAGGTACCGCGGTGGCCTGGATCGCCAATTTGCCGCTTGAGACGATCGGGACGCGATTCGGTGGAATTCCGGCAGGTCTGCCTCAGTTCCAGATTCCGACTTTGAAACTGGACCTGATTCCCGGCCTGATCTCGCCCGCCGTAACGATCGCCATGCTGGGGGCAATCGAATCGTTGATGTCGGCAGTCGTCGCGGACCGCCTCACTGGAGACAAGCACAATCCGAACACCGAACTCGTGGGGCAGGGCATCGCGAATATCTTTTCACCCATGTTCGGCGGGCTCCCGGCAACCGGCGCGATTGCCCGCACGGCGACGAATGTCCGGAGCGGCGGGAAGACGCCTGTAGCCGGCATGATTCACGCGCTGACGCTGCTGTGCGTGCTGCTGTTCGCGGCTCCGCTTGCGGCGCATATTCCGCTTGCCGTCCTGGCCGGCATTCTTCTTGTGGTTGCCTACAACATGGGCGAATGGTCGGAGATTCCACTGTTGCTCAAGCTGACCAAGGCCGACATTTCCGTATGGGCCGTGACCTTCTTCCTTACGGTCACGGCGGACCTGACGGTTGCCGTCGAAGTCGGAATGATCCTCGCGGCGCTCCTCTTTATCCAGAAGGTTGCGCAAACGACGACCGTCTCGAAAGTGACGGCTGAGTATCTCGCGAGCGGTCAGGCGCACGTCCTCCAGGACAAGCAGATTCCGGACTATGCCGCAGTGTTCCGCATTCATGGCCCGTTCCTGTTCGGCTCGACCGACAAGATCGCCACATTGGTGGAGCAGATCGATCAGTTACCGCCCATTGTCCTGCTGCGGCTGCGGAACATGACGGCGATTGATGCTACTGGCTTGGCGGCCATCGAAGAGATCGCCGAGAAGTTGCATGCCGCGAGTCGCACGCTGATCGTTTGCGGCGCGCGCGAGCAGCCGGCGCGGATCATGAAGGACGCGAGATTCGAGGAACTCGTCGGTGTCGAGAACATCTGTCCGAATGTAGATGCGGCTTTGCTCCGCGCCAAGGTTGTCTACGACGAGCTGATGAAAGAGCCGGTTGTCTCAGGCTAGACTTCACCCAATGCTAAACTGAGATTTGGCACAAATGTTGTCTATCGTGGTTCCCATTCACAATGAGGAACCCGCCATCCTCCCTCTCTACGACCGCCTGACCGCCGTCCTTGACGGTATGAAGAAGCCGTACGAGATCCTCTTCATCGACGACGCGTCGACCGACCGCAGTTTCGATCTGCTGGCCAATCTTGTCGAGACGGACGCGCGGCTCAAAGTCATTCGATTGCGCCGCAATTTTGGGCAGACGGCCGCTCTCTCGGCGGGATTCGACGAGGCGCAGGGCAACATCATCATCTCGCTCGACGGCGATTTGCAGCACGAGCCGGAGGACATTCCGGCGCTGCTCGCCAAGATCGAAGAGGGCTACGACATCGCCAGCGGTTGGCGCAAGGATCGCCTCGACAATGCTGTGACGCGGAAGATTCCGTCGCGAATCGCCAACTGGATGATGGCCAAGGTTTCGGGCGTCGAGCTTCGCGACTTCGGCACTACCTTCAAGGCGTATCGCGCCGAGATCCTCAAAGACGTAAATCTCTACGGTGAACTCCACCGCTTCATTCCGGCGCTCGCCGCGGTGTACGGCGCGCGGATTGCCGAGGTTCCGATCCGGAACGCCCCGCGCATCAGCGGCGGGTCCCATTACGGCCTGGGGCGTACGTTCCGGGTATTCTTCGACATCCTGACGATCCAGTTCCTGCTCAAGTACTTCACGCGGCCGATGCATTTCTTCGGAAAGTGGGGGTTGACCAGCGGGACGATCGGTTTCGGAATCTTGTCCTTCATCGGCGTGAAGAAGATTCTGGATCCGGCGAAAGACATCCTGGAAATGCACGGTCCGCTGATGGTCCTTGGCGCGTTGCTGCTCATGAGCGGTCTCATTCTGTTCTGCACGGGACTACTTGGCGAAGTGTTGATGCGGACCTACTTTGAGAGCCAGGGCCGCCGGATTTACGCGGTCCGCGAGATCCGCACTCGACGCGAACCGCAGGTCACCGACGGAGCCCGTTAGGTTTGCCGGCGTCCACCTCCGACCTGAGGGCGGTCATCTTCGATTTTGGCGGCGTGCTTTGTCATTTTCCTCCGCCCTCCCAAACCGCTGAACTCGCGGCCGCGGCCGGTGCTCCCCACGAGGAGTTTCTGCGGGCCTTCTGGGGCAACCGGATTCCCTACGACGCAGGTGCCTTGACGGCGAAGACCTATTGGGCCAAGATCGCCGCACAACTGGGTAATTCGTATTCGAGCGAACAAGTCCGAGACTTCGTCCGCCACGACATCGGCTTCTGGTCGAACTTCGACGGCGCGATGCTCGATTGGGTGGATGCCGTCCGCGGGGCGGGGATCCGCACCGCGCTGTTATCGAATCTTCCGCCGGACCTGGGCGAGCACCTGCGTGCACTGCCGGGCTTCCTCGACCGCTTCGATCATGTGACGTATTCGTATGAAGTCGGCTCCGTGAAGCCTGACTCGGCTATCTATCGCCACTGCCTCGACGGACTGGCACTTGCGGCGGAGCAGACGCTGTTTCTCGATGACCGGCCGGAGAATATCGCCGGGGCGCGGGCACTCGGAATACAAGCTATCGAGTGGACATCGCGCGCCAAAGGCGCCGGGCTGCTACCAGACGGTCTGCCGCCGCTCGCCGCGCACGACTAGCTTCCGGACGTGCCGAGGCCGCTTCGCCGCCAGTACTCTTCAAACAGCCCCTTCATCGCCTGACCCATCCCGGCGTGCTCGAACACAATCGCTGTCCAGGTCGGCCGCGTGACCACCGGATCGAGCAGCGCGACGAGGCCCTTCGTGCAGTCGAACAGGGCAAGTTTCATTGGCAGGGTCTCGGCCCGCCGGACTTCTACTCCGGACAACCGGAACTCCTCGAGTTGCAACTGATGGTGCTCGTCGAGCGGGGCCTTTTCGAGCAGCAGGCGGCAGGAGACATCGCGCTCTCGCGCAGCGCGCACCAGCGTTTCGTCCAGTGGATCCACCGCGTAGGGCGGACGGGAGAATTCGATGTATTCCTTCTCGACTTCGGACAGCATTCGTTGGTATTGCGCGGCGATCTGTTGGGGATCGCTGACGATCCGCAGAAAGTCGAGCGTCCCGCGGCCGTCCTGGCCTTCGGAGTAGGCCGATCGGAGGTCGTCGATGACGCCGTTCGCGAGTCGGGAGTGATCCGCCAGTTCCTGGCGCATCGTGTCTTCGCGCCGTGCCAAGTACCCCGGAATCGCGAGATCGGGTTCGACGGCCGAAAATAGCTTTGTCTTTTCCTGAATGACCTGTGCGAAGCCCTTCTCGACAAGGCTGTCGAGCACCTCGTAAATCTTCTGCCTGGGCACTTGGGCTCTGGCTGCCAACTCCAACGCCTTGAAGCGCGGGTGCCCCACCAACACCAGGTACGACCGTGCCTCGTAGGCGTTCAGCCCAATCTGTTGAAGGCGGCGCCAGAACCGTTCGAAGTCTATTTGGCGAAGCTCGCGGCTCATAAAGCGTCCTAGAGCATATCAAAAGCGGCGCACCATACAAGCCGGCTGCCAGGTTCGCGAAAAACATGCGTCTCGAGGCCGGGCGGTACAATCCGAATAGATATGAGTTTTCATCCCTCCGATCTTCCGCATACTTTAGGAGCGCTTAAGAACAGCAGCTATGCCGAACCGGAACGCGCGCTCCGGAGCGTAAAGGATGAGGTGCGCGAGAACCTGCTGTGCAAGCTGCAGAAAAACGTCGAATTATTTCCGGGGATCGTCGGTTATGAAGACACGGTGGTACCGCAGGTCGTCAATGCCGTCTTGTCGCGCCACAATTTTATTCTGCTTGGTCTGCGCGGACAGGCCAAGACCAGACTCATCCGGATGCTGGTGACGCTGCTCGACGACTGGATGCCCTACGTGGCGGGCAGTGAGATCCATGACAATCCCTTTGCGCCGCTATCAGCGTTCGCGCGCCACCGGATCGCCGACATGGGCGACGAGACGCCGATCGCCTGGCTCGGTCAGGAAGAGCGTTACGTCGAAAAGCTGGCGACGCCGGACGTCACCATCGCGGACATGATCGGCGACATCGACCCGATTAAGGCCGCGCGCTCCGGACAAAACATCTCAGACGAATTGACGATTCATTATGGCCTGTTGCCGCGTGCGAATCGCGGCATCTTCGCGATCAACGAGCTGCCGGACCTGGCGGGGAAGATTCAGGTTGGCCTGTTCAACATCATGCAGGAGGGCGACGTCCAGATTAAG